>NZ_JBSFZS010000014.1:0-97678 GCF_053600395.1 Streptomyces sp. NPDC005070
TGCGGCAACCGCCGGATCGCCGTTGTCGTGGCATCCCCGACCAACTCGGGAATCATGATGCCCAACAGAATCGATCCCGCCGGCGCCGACACCGGCGCCGCGGTCCCCTTCCACGGCCCGCACCAGGCCGGCATCGCGACCGCGGTGCAGGACCGGCTGCACTTCGCCGCGTTCGACGTGAAGACGGAGGACCGCGCCGAGTTCGTCCAGCTCCTCAAGGACTGGACGCAGGCCGCCGCCCGGATGACCGCCGGACACGCGGTCGGCGAGGGCGCGTACGGCGGTCTGGCCGAGGCGCCGCCGGACGACACCGGTGAGGCGCTGGGGCTCAAGCCCTCCCGGCTGACGCTGACCATCGGCTTCGGTCCGTCGCTGTTCGGGAAGTTCGATCTGGCGGACCTGCGGCCGGAGGCGCTCGTCGATCTGCCGGCGTTCTCGGGCGACAACCTGGACAAGGCCCGCAGCGACGGCGACCTGTGCGTCCAGGCCTGCGCGGACGACCCGCAGGTGGCGGTGCACGCCATCCGCAACCTCGCCCGTATCGGCTTCGGCAAGGTCGCCATCCGCTGGTCGCAGCTCGGCTTCGGCAAGACGTCGTCGACGACCCCGGACGCGCAGACCCCGCGCAACCTGATGGGCTTCAAGGACGGCACCCGCAACATCGCGGGCACCGAGACCGAGCGGCTGAAGAAGTTCGTGTGGGCCGACGCGAAGGACAACGGCGGGAACTCCACCTGGATGACCGGCGGTTCCTACCTCGTCGCCCGGCGCATCCGGATGAACATCGAGACCTGGGACCGTACGCCGCTCCAGGAGCAGGAGGACATCTTCGGCCGCGACAAGGGCGAGGGCGCCCCCGTCGGCAAGGCCAAGGAGCACGACAAGCCGTTCCTGAAGGCGATGAAGCCCGACGCGCATGTCCGCCTCGCGCACCCCGACTCCAACGACGGGATCACCATCCTGCGCCGGGGCTACTCCTTCACCGACGGCACGGACGGTCTCGGCCGCCTCGAAGCGGGCCTGTTCTTCCTGGCCTACATGCGTGACGTGCGCAGGGGGTTCATCCCGCTGCAGCGCCGGCTGTCGTCCTCCGACGCGCTCAACGAGTACATCCAGCACGTGAGTTCGGCGGTCTTCGCCGTTCCGCCCGGCGTCCGGGACAAGGACGACTGGTGGGGCCGGGCGCTGTTCTCCAAGGAGGCGTAGCCGTGTTCAGCAACTACCTGATCGGTCTGCGCGAGGGCCTGGAGGCCAGCCTCGTCGTCTGCATCCTCATCGCCTACCTGGTGAAGACGGAGCGCAGGGACGCCCTGAGGCCGATCTGGGCCGGTATCGGCGTCGCGATCGCCGTGGCACTCGGTTTCGGCTGCGCCCTCGAGTTCGGCTCCCAGGAGATGACGTTCCAGGCCCAGGAGGCGCTCGGCGGTTCGCTGTCGATCCTCGCCGTGGGCCTGGTGACGTGGATGGTCTTCTGGATGCGTCGCACCGCCCGGCATCTGAAGTCCGAGCTGCACGGCAGGCTGGACGCGGCGCTCGCCATGGGCACGGGTGCGCTGGTGGCGACCGCGTTCCTGGCGGTCGGCCGGGAGGGCCTGGAGACGGCCCTGTTCGTATGGGCGTCGGTGCACGCGGCCAGTGACGGCACACCCCGCCCGCTGATCGGCGTGGCGCTGGGTCTGGCCACCGCCGTCCTGCTCGGCTGGCTGTTCTACCGCGGCGCCCTGAGGATCAACCTCGCCAAGTTCTTCACCTGGACCGGCGGCATGCTGGTCGTCGTCGCCGCGGGCGTGCTCGCCTACGGCGTCCACGACCTTCAGGAGGCCGACTTCGTCCCGGGCCTGACGAACCTCGCCTTCGACATCAGCGGCACGATCGACCCGACGAGCTGGTACGGCACCCTGCTGAAGGGCGTCTTCAACTTCCAGCCCGACCCGACGGTCCTTCAGGTCACGGTGTGGGCGCTGTACTTGGTGCCGACGCTCACGATCTTCTTCGCCCCGGTAGGGTTCGCCTCCGGGAAGAAGAAGGTGAAGGCACCTGATGAGCAGGGATCGCACGGGTCGCAGCCCTCGAAGGCCTCGTAGCCTCGGCCGTCTCGGCCGTCTCGCCCTGGCGGCGACGACGGTGACCGCGCTGCTGGGGGCGGCGAGCGGCTGCGTGGTGGTGCACGGCGAGCGGGAGGTCGTCCCGGCCACGACCCGTGCCGAAGCCGCCCGCGCGCTGCGGGAGTTCACCGCCGCCTACAACAAGGCGGACGCGACGTACGACCGTTCGAAGGACGCGGACCGGGTGACCGGTCCGCTCGCCGACATCGACGGCGCCAAGCTGAGGGCCGGGCATCTCACCAAGCCGGGCGGCAATCCCACGCATTCGGCGCTGAAGTTCGACGACGCCGAGTTCTCGATCCCCGCCAAGGCGGGCCGGCCCCGCTGGTTCGTGGCGAACGCGACCGCCAACAAGGGCGTGCCGGGCAGTCGCTGGCTGCTCGTCTTCACCCGGGACAACGCCCGTGAACAGTGGCAGGCCTCGTTTCTGACGGTCCTCGGGACCGGTGACGTACCGAAGTTCGCGACGGACGGCGGCGGCTGGGCGCAGGCCGTCACCGCCGACGACACGGCGCTCGCGGTCGCGCCGCGGAAGCTCGGCCGGTCGTACGCGGCCTATCTGAAGGACGGCGGCGACACCTTCGCCGCGGGCGTCCACACCTCGCAGTGGCGGTCCCAGCGCGAGAAGTTCGCGAGCCGGCCCGGCCTCGCCCGGCAGTACATCGACGAGCCGCTGGCCTCGGGCGACTACGCGCCGGTGGGGCTGCGCACCGCGGACGGCGGGGCGCTCGTGTTCTTCGCCACGCACCGCTTCGAGAAGGAGACCGCTGCGGCGGGCACCGAGATCCCCTCGCCCACCGCTGAGGTGCAGGCTCTGACGACCGGTGAGATCAACCAGTCCCTGACCCTGGAGTTCGTCTCCAACCAGGTCGTCCTGGACCCGCCGAAGGGCGCGGGCCGGGGGCAGGTGTCCGTCCTCGGACGGGTCGAAGGCCTGACGGGCGCCAAGGGCGAGTAGCCCGGCCGCACCCCGGAACGCACTCCGGACGGCTGCCCGGGCGGGTGCTCAGCCCCGGTGGGGCCAGGCGGCGAGCTGGTCCGCGCCGTTCTCCCCGGCGTAACGGGCACATTCGTCCGTCAGGGTCTCCAGGAGCGTGAGCGGGTCCGGCAGCGGATGCTCGGGGCCGCGCACCCAGTCGACGCTCAGACCGCCGGGGAGCTGGGCCGGCGGCACGAGGACGTACGAGCCGCGGCAGTGCCAGCGGAAGCCGGGGTGTTCGTCCATCGTCTCGGGGTGGCAGTCCAGCTCGCAGGGCCACCACTCGTCCTCGTCCTCGGGCGTACCGCGGGTGAGAGTGAAGAACAGCATCCGGCCGTCGCCGGTCTCCGCGACGGGTCCGACCTCGATGTCGGAGGCGAGCAGGCGCACCAGCGCCTCGCGGCCCGCGTCCAGGGGGACGTCCAGGACGTCGTGCACCAGGCCGGTCGCGGTGATGAAGTTCGCCTTCGGCTGGTGCCGGGCCCAGCGCTCGATCTGGGCGCGGTCGGTCGTCGACTGCGTCTGCCAGGCGAAGGAGACGGGGTGGCGCGCGGGCGTGGGACAGCCGACGCGGTCACAGGAACAGCGGTAGCCGGAGGGGTACGCGGCCTGCGCGAGCGGCAGCCCCGCGTCGGCGGCGGCGAGCAGCAGGGCCTCACGGCCGTCGGCGGTCGTCTCCGCCGGGGCTTTGGGCCGGCCTCCGCGCAGCCACTTCGAGAACCTGTCCCACGTGCCGGAGCGGCGGCCGAACTCTGCGCTCATCTATCCCCTCGCCTGCCTCGCCGTAGTGCGACTCGTCCTCGCCCCATCGTCCCACCATCCTGGGCTCCGGGTGGCCGGAGCCGACAACCGGGGTAGGTGGGGCGATGCGTCCACCAGGCCCTGATCAGGTGTTATTGCATGATTAGAGGTGATTTCACGGGCGCTCGGCGGAGGTCCGGCCGGTGCGGGGAGTAGTCGGCCGGCGCGCCCGCGTAGTCGTACGAGACCGATGCCACTCAGGCAGGGCGGGGCGGTTCCGGTGGACGGGGCGGGGCGGCTCCGGTGGACACCACCCGTACGCCTCCCGCTCCCGGGGCCGGGCACACCGCACCATGAGCATCAACTGCCCGTGCGGTTGCGTAAGGAGCCTTCCTTGCACCCTCTTCGCCGCGCCACGCCCCGGCGCTACCTCATGTGCCCACCGGTGCACTTCGACGTCACGTACGCGATCAATCCGTGGATGAACCCCGCCAAGCCGGTCGACGTGCCGCTCGCGCTCGCCCAGTGGGAGGACCTGCGGGACCGCTACCGCTCCCTCGGCCACCAGGTCGAGGAACTCGCCCCGCGTCCGGGCCTGCCGGACATGGTCTTCGCGGCGAACGGCGCGACGGTCGTGGACGGCCGTGTGCTGGGCGCGCGGTTCGCGTACCCGCAGCGCGAGGCGGAGGCGGAGGCGCATCTGGAGTGGTTCCGCGCCCGCGGGTTCGGGCGGGTCCGCGAACCGGAACACGTCAACGAGGGAGAGGGCGACTTCGTCGTCACGGGCTCCCTCCTGCTCGCGGGCCGGGGCTTTCGCGCGAGCCCGCTCTCGCACGGGGAGGCACAGGAGTTCTTCGGCCGGCCGGTGATCGGGCTGGACCTCGTCGACCCGCGCTACTACCACCTGGACACGGCACTCGCCGTCCTCGACGACCGCACCGACGAGATCATGTACTACCCGCCCGCGTTCTCCCCCGGCAGCCGCGAGGTCCTGCGCCGGCTGTTCCCGGACGCGCTGACCGCCACGCCGGAGGACGCCGCCGCAATGGGCCTCAACGCCGTCTCGGACGGTCTGCACGTGCTGCTGCCCCAGGAGGCGGCGGGCCTGTTCGAGCCGCTCCGGGAACGCGGCTTCGTTCCCGTCGGCGTCGACCTCGGCGAACTCCTCAAGGGCGGCGGAAGCGTGAAGTGCTGCACGCAGGAGCTGCGAGGCCTGCCCGGAAGCCCGGGGTGAGCCGACCCGGGGCGACCCGGGGATGACCTAGGAGGCGTCCGCGGGCGGCGGCCACGAGTCGCCCCACTCGGCGTCGCGGGCCGCCTTGTACAGCGGTCCGTGGCGCTTGGTGACCGTCTCCCGGCGCAGCGACTCGTCCGGCTCGCACAGGTCGAGCAGGACCTGGCCCTTGCGGATCTGCGGTTTGCGCACGACGCGGGAGGGCGTCGGCTCGGGCGGGAAGCGGGTCGCGGCGACGTAGCTGAACTTCTCGTCCTCGTACGGCAGGGAGCCGCCCTTGACCTGGCGGTGCAGGGAGGAACGGGCGACACGCGCGGAGAAGTGGCACCAGTCCTGGCCGGGGATGATGGGGCAGGCCGTGCTGTGCGGGCAGGGCGCGGCGACATGGAAACCGGCGCCGATCAGTCGCTCGCGGGCGGCGAGGACCCGGGTGTAGCCGTCCGGGGTGCCGGGCTCGATGATCACCACCGCCCGGGCGGCGCTCGCGGCCGCGTCCACGACCGAGGCGCGGTCGTCCTCGGTGAGCTCGCCGAGGACGTACGAGACGGTGACGAGATCAGTGCTCTCGATGGTGAGCGCCGCTCCGATACGAGAGCGCTGCCACGCGGCGCCTCGCAGGTCCGGGTTGGCGGCGGCGATCTCCCGGCCGAGCGCGAGGGCCGGCTCGGCCCAGTCGAGCACGGTCACCGGGCGGCCGCCCTCCCAGGTCGCGTTCACCGCCCAGGTCGCCGCGCCCGTGCCGCCGCCCACGTCCACATGGCTCGCCGGCACCCAGCCGGGCGCCGCGTCCGCGAACGCCTCCAGCGCCGCGCGCACGGCCTCGAACGTCGCGGGCATCCGGTACGCGGCGTACGCGGCCACGTCCGAGCGGTCCCGCAGGATCGGGGTGTGGGTCGGGGTGGTCCCCCGGTAGTTCGCGATCAGCCGCTCGACCGCCTGCGCGGCGGCCTTCGGCGGTAGTCCGTCGAGCAGTCCGGCGAGGGCGCTGCGCAGGAGGTCGGCGGGAGGTACGGGGGCGTTCACGGCCCGATTCTCTCAGGTGCCGCGCATCCCCCCGTACCGGCCGGCGGTCTCTCGCAGGTGGCGCCCCCGTACCGGCCGGGCGCCCTCTCAGGTGCCGCGCACCGCCCGTCGCAGCCGGGTGGCCGCCGCCGCGCGGGGCGCGTTGTCGGCCGGGCGGCGCCGGGGGTGGACCGTGTTGGCGAGCAGGACCAGGAACGTGTCCGTCGCCGGGTCCAGGACCAGGGAGGTGCCGGTGAACCCGGTGTGGCCGGCCGCGCCGCGGCCCGCGAGGGTTCCCATGAACCAGGGCTGGTCGAGGGCGAACCCGAGGCCGGGCGGGGTGAGGAGGAGTTCGACGAAGTCGGGACCGAGGATGCGCGCGGGGCCGTACGAGCCGCCCGCGAGCAGGGTGCGGCAGAAGACGGCCAGATCGCGCGCGGTGGAGAACAGCCCGGCGTGCCCGGCCACCCCGCCGAGCGCCCAGGCGTTCTCGTCGTGCACCACGCCCCGCAGCATGCGCCGGTCCGCCTTGGCCCACGGCCGCCGCTGGTCCTCCGTGGCCGCCGCGCCGGGGCAGGGTCCGAAGGAGGTGGCGTTCATCCCGAGCGGGCGGGTGATGCCGTCCCGGACGAGAACGTCGAGCCCGCGGCCGGTGACGCGTTCCAGCACGTACTGCAGGAGGAGCAGGTTGACGTCGGAGTAGCGGTACTCGCCCGGCTTCGACGAGGGGGCTTCGGCCCGCAGCATCGCCAGCCGGGCCGTGTCGTCCGGGCAGTCGTACAGCGGGAGCTCGGGGCGCAGCCCGGAGGTGTGGGTGAGGAGCTGCCGTACGGTGATGCCGTGCTCGCGGGCCGCGCGGAACTCCGGCAGGTACGCACCGACGCGCGCCTCGATGCCCAGCGTCCCACGCTCCAGTTGCTGCACCGCGGCGACCGCCGTGAACAGCTTGGTGAGGGAGGCCAGGTCGAAGGGGGTGTGCACGGTCATCGGCACCCGCGCGTGCGGTGGCAGCTCGACCCCGGTGTCCTTGCCCTCGTCGTGGGCGGAGTAACGCACCGCCCAGCCGGCCGCCTCCTCGACGGCGATGACCGGGCCCCGCCCCGCGACCACCACCACGCCCGCCGCCCAAGGGTCGGGCCCGCGGGTGAGGGAACGGACCTCCTGGACGAGCCCGCGCAGTTCACCCGCGTCGAGTCCGGCGCGTTCCGGCGTACCGTTCCGCAGTCTTGGTGCGCTCAGTTCCCCGCCTCTTTTCCGTTCGAAGTGCGTCCCGTCCGCCGGGGACGGCACAGTCCCATGAAGCAGCCGACGGCCACCAACGCGGCCACCAGTTGGACGACGGCCATCGGGACGGCGGTGTGCTCGCCCGCGATGCCGACGAGCGGTGAGGCGACCGCGCCGACGAGGAAGGAGGAGGTGCCGAGCAGCGCGGAGGCGGAACCGGCCGCGTGCCGTACGCGCATGAGGGCGAGGGCCTGGGTGTTGGGCAGGGCGAGGCCCATGGCGGACATCAGCACGAACAGCGCGGCGGCGACCGGGGCTAGCCCGACCCGCCCGAGGGCACCGGTGGACATGAGCAGCAGCGCGGTCGCGGCGAGGACGACGAGGGCGAGGCCGGTGGCGAGGACCTTTTCGAGGGCGACCCGGCCGACCAGCAGTTTGCCGTTGATCTGCCCGGCGATCACGAGGCCGACGGAGTTCGCGCCGAAGAGCAGGCTGAAGGTCTGCGGGGAGGCGCCGTACAGGTCCTGGATCACGAACGGGGAGGCCGAGATATAGGCGAAGAGGGCCGCGAAGGTGAAGCCGCCCGCGAGCATGTACCCGGTGAAGACGCGGTCGGCGAGCAGGTGGCGCATGGCGCGCAGGGCCTCGCCGACGCCGCCGCCGTGCCGGTCGGCGGGTTCGAGGGTCTCGGGCAGTTTCGCCCAGACGAGGGCCGACAGCGCGATGCCGACGGCGGTGAGGACCACGAACACGCCCCGCCAGTCGGTGAAGCGCAGGATCTGCCCGCCGATGAGCGGCGCGACGACCGGGGCGACGCCGGAGATCAGCATGAGGGTGGAGAAGAAGCGGGCCATCGCGACGCCGTCGTACAGGTCGCGGACGACCGCGCGGGCGATCACTATCCCGGCCGCGCCGGCGAGTCCCTGGACGAGGCGGAAGGCGACGAGGAGGCCGATGCCGGGCGCGAGGGCGCACAGGACGGTGGCGAGGACGTAGACGGCGAGGCCGGCGAGCAGCGGGCGTCTGCGGCCCCACCGGTCGCTCATCGGCCCGACGACGAGCTGTCCGAGCGCCATGCCCGCGAGGCACGCGGTGAGCGTGAGCTGGACGGTGGCGGCCGGGGCGTGCAGGGAGCCGGTGACCTCCGGCAGCGAGGGAAGGTACATGTCCATCGCGAGCGGGGGTGTGGCGGTCAGGCCGCCGAGGACGAGGGTGACGAGGAGTCCGGTGCGGCGCGGGCCGGCGGGTCCGGCGTGCGGTCGCTGTACGGCGTCGGCTCTCGCCTCGGCGGCGGGGGCTGACGCCCCGGAGGCGAGGGCCGGCGTCTCGGGGACGGACGCCCGCGCTCCGGACGCGGGCACCGGCGCCCCGGCGGCCGGAGCCGAGACCTCGACGACCGCCGGCGCGGTGCCCGCGGTCGCTGCCTCCGGTATATGCCCTCGCGGGTCTTCCTGGTCCCGCGCGGTGCGGCCACGCTCGGACATGTGCCCCCCTCTCCGTAAGATGCGGCCCCTATGCTCTCAGTTCGAACAGCGAGTTCGGAGTCACGGATCAAGGGGCGGGCATGACGGGCGAGCGTGAACGCGTGCGGTGGGGGATTCTGGCGACCGGCGGGATCGCCGCGGCGTTCACGGCGGACCTGGTGGACATGCCGGACGCCGAGGTGGTGGCCGTCGCCTCACGCTCGGACTCCTCGGCGAAGGCGTTCGCGGAGCGGTTCGGGATTCCCCGGGCGTACGGGGACTGGGCGTCGCTCGCCGCGGACGAGGACGTCGACGTCGTGTACGTCGCCACGCCGCACTCGGCGCACCGGGTGGCCGCCGGGATGTGCCTGGAGGCGGGGCGCCATGTGCTGTGCGAGAAGGCGTTCACGCTGAACGCGCGCGAGGCCGAGGAGCTGGTCGCGCTCGCACGCGGGAACGACCGCTTCCTGATGGAGGCCATGTGGATGTACTGCAATCCGCTGGTCGTGCGGCTGAAGGCGCTGGTCGACGACGGGGTGATCGGTGACGTGCGCACGGTGCAGGCCGACTTCGGTCTGGCCGGGCCGTTCCCGCCCTCGCACCGGCTGCGGGACCCCGCGCAGGGCGGCGGCGCGCTGCTCGATCTCGGCGTCTATCCGGTGTCGTTCGCCCAGTTGCTGCTCGGGGAGCCCTCGGACATCGTCGCGAGAGCGGTGCTCTCCGAGGAGGGCGTCGATCTCCAGACGGGTGCGCTGCTCTCCTTCGAGAGCGGTGCTCTGGCTTCGGTGCACTGCTCCATCAACGGCGGCACTCCCGTCGCCGCCTCCGTCACCGGCTCCGCGGGCCGCATCGACATCCCGGGCGGCTTCTTCTTCCCGGACCACTTCGTCCTGCACCGCGACGGCCGCGAGCCGGAGACCTTCCGCACCGACCCCGCCTCCGGCCCCCGCAACAGCCTCAAGCACGAGGCCGCCGAGGTGATGCGCGCCCTGCGGGCCGGCGAGACCGAGTCCCCCCTCGTCCCCCTCGACGGCACGCTCGCCGTGATGCGGACGCTCGACACGATCCGCGAGCGCATCGGCGTCCGCTATCCCGGCGAGGCGACGGCGTAGCGGACCGGACGCGACCGGCGCCCACGTACGCCGGAGTCCGGCGGTTCACCAAGGAACGGCAAACGCCGCAACCCACACATACGGAAGCTGACTCTCCGGACCATATAAGCCGTTGGTGCGCTTATGCTCGTCATCTCCCCATCAGAGCTTCACAGTTGGAGCCCACGGCTTCGGTACGACCACGGTCCACTCCGAGGGGGAGGTGGCAGCCGCTCCGCGGCCCGGGTGGGGGCCGACCTCGCGCAGGACCGCGGGGCGCGCACCGGACCGCGGAGCGGCTGCCCCCGTCGTCAGCCCTGGTCGCCGCCGTCCGCCGCGACCGGCTTCACGTCCTGCTTCACGTCCGGCACCTCGGCCGGCTTAACATCCGGCGCCTCGGCCGGCTTCACGTCCTGCTTCACATCCGGCACCTCGGCCGGCTTCTTGGTCGGTGCCTCGGCCGGATCCTGAGCCGGCTCCGCGACCGGCTGCCCGGCCGACCGGCGCCCGCGGGCGCGCAGCGCGAGCGCACCGCCCGCGAGGAGCGCCACCGCCGCCCCGGCCGCGCCCATCAGCCCCCACGGCGCGCCGCCGCCGTGCCCGGCGGAGGCCGGGGCCGGAGCGCCCGCCGCGGCCTTCGCCGCCTTCCGCGTGGGGTTCGCGCTCGCGGCGCCCGCGCTGAGCGGATCGACCAGCGCGCCGACCGGCTCGGCGTTCGCGCCCTTGCCGAAACCCCAGTCGAGGAGCTGCGCCGTCTCCTCGTAGACACCGTTGCCGCCGCTCTTGGGGTGCATCACCGTGACGAGCAGGGTCCGTCCGTCGCGGGTCGCCGCGCCGGTGAAGGTGTTGCCGGCATGGCTGGTGTAGCCGTTCTTCACCCCGATCAGACCCTCGTACGGCTTCATGCCCCACGCGCCCGTCAGCAGACGGTCGGTGTTCTGTATCTGGAAGGTCTTCTTGCCGCCGGCGGGGAAGTCGGCGGTCCTCGTCGAGCAGTAGCCGCGGAAGTCGGCGTCCGCGAGCCCGTGCCGGGCGAAGAGCGTCAGGTCGTACGCGGACGAGAGCTGGCCCTTGTGGTCGAAGCCGTCGGGGCTGACCACGTGGGTGTCGAGGGCCTGCAGATCCTTCGCGAGCGCCTGCATCTCGGCGACGGTGGCCTCGATCCCGCCGTTCATGTGGCTGAGCACGTGCACCGCGTCGTTGCCGGAACGCAGGAAGACGCCCTGCCACAACTGCTCGACGGTGTAGGTGATGCCGGGCTTGATACCGACGAGGCTGGAGCCCGCGGGCACGTCGGCGATGTCGGCGTCGACCACCTTGTACGTCCGGGCGCGCTCGAACTTCTTCAGGACCGTGCCCGCGAACAGCATCTTCAGGGTGGAGGCGGGCGCGAGACGCCGGTGGGCGTTGTACGCGGCGAGCACCTCGCCCGTGGTGAGGTCGGCGACCAGCCAGGAGCGGGCGGTGAGGTGCTTGGGCAGCCCCGACGCACCGCTCACCTGTATCCCGGCACCGGCCAGTCGGGCACCGCCGATCGTCGTCGTGGCGTACGCGGTCGTGGCCGTCGCGGCGGCGAGGGGGACGGCTGCGGCGAGGCCGAGAGCGGCACGGCGGGAGAGCCCGGAAGAATCACGCATCCCGGGACCGTACAAAGTCCGCCGGAGAAGCTCGACAGCGGGGTGACAAAGAGAAGGAACGCCGTTTCCAAAGCAGCGGCAAACAGGCCGCACGAGAACACGGCCGTCCTGTCGGGACACCCGGCCCCTTCCCTCGCCCGCGCGCGGGGGCGGGGGCGGGAAACCCCGGCGCGGGCGCAGTCAACAGGCGTTTCCTGGCAAAGAGCCCTCGAAAGCCTGGGAATGGGCTGTCTGACCCAATATTGATTCCGGGGTCCCGATTCTCAGCCCTCACACATCCCTTACTCAGCCCGGCGCAAAGGTTCCTCCCTAGCTTGTGACTGCGCCCACAGGGGGGCGCCAAGAACCTTTGAGGAACGGGATGTTTGGCATCTATCTCAAGCGTGAACTGAGCCGGCGGAAGAAGGCGGCGCTGGTGATCGCCATGGGTCTGGCGCTCGGTATCGCGCTGGTCATCACCGTCAACTCGGTGTCGGCCGGCATGCAGCAGGCCCAGGAGAAAGTCCTGAAGTCGCTGTACGGGCTCGGCACGGACATGACCGTCACCAAGGCCCAGACGGCGCCGACGAGCGGTTCCTCGAGCCGCCCGAAGTTCGACTTCGACGCCAAGTCGAGCAGCAGCAAGCAGCAGAGCTCGGACCGGGTGATGACCCAGGGCGGACAGACGCTGAAGTCCTCGCTGGTCACCGAAGTCGCCGCGCAGAAGGGCGTGTCGAGCGCCGTCGGCTCGATCAGCCTGAACGTCGTCAAGGTCGACGGCTCGTTCACCCAGGGCAAGGCGAAGTCCTCGACGTCGAACTCCCAGGGCGGCCCCGGCGGCCAGGGCGGCAGCACCGGCGCGCCCCAGGTCCAGGGCGGCGGCGCCTCCTTCGACGTGAACTCCTACTCCGTCGCGGGCGTCGACGTGAGCCACCAGGAACTCGGCCCTCTGGCCACCTCGAAGATCACCACGGGCGCGACGTTCACGGCCGCGCAGAGCTCCGCGAAGGTCGCGGTGCTCAGCAAGTCGTACGCCAAGGAGAACAAGTACAAGGTCGGCTCGACCCTCAAGATCTCCGGCAAGAAGTACAAGGTCATCGGCATCGCGACGCCCGACAGCAGCGAGTCGACCACCGACGTCTACCTGCCGCTGAAGCAGGCCCAGACCCTCGGCGACGCCAAGAACAAGGTCACCACGATCTACGTCAAGGCGACCGACTCGAAGCAGATCTCCACGGTCAAGACGACCATCCAGAAGAACATCTCCGGGACGACCGTCACCACCTCCGCCGACCTCGCGGACACCGTCTCCGGCTCGCTGTCGACCGCCTCGAACCTCGCGACGAGCGTCGGAAAGTGGCTGTCCATCGCCGTCCTGATCGCCGCGTTCCTGGTCGCGGCGCTGCTCACCTCCTCCGCCGTCTCCCGCCGCGTGCGTGAGTTCGGCACGCTGAAGGCGCTCGGCTGGCCGTCCCGCAAGGTCACCCGCCAGGTCGTCGGCGAGTCGATCGTGAACGGTCTGCTCGGCGGCGTCCTCGGCATCGGCCTCGGACTCGCGGCGGCCTACACCGTCACCGCGATCAGCCCGAAGCTGACGGCGGAGCTCGGCTCCACCGGCTCCACCGGCTCCACCGGCGGCCCGGGCGGCCCCGGCGGCGGCGGTCCCGGCGGGCAGGCGGCCTCCGCCGCCAAGAACACCATCGACATCGCGCTGTCCGCGCCGGTGTCGGTGACCACCATCGCGCTCGCCGTGGGCCTGGCCGTCACCGGCGGTCTGATCGCCGGCGCGATGGGCGGCTGGCGCGCCTCCCGGATGCGCCCGGCGGACGCGCTCCGCAGCGTCTCCTGACCCACCCCCGGGCACACCCCACGAGTCGGGGCGCCGCGTCCACTCCCCCCGGGCCGCGGCGCCCCACCCCCTTCATCCTCGGAGAACCTTCATGTACAAGCTCACCGGCGTCACCAAGCGCTATACGCGGGGCAAGGAGACGGTCGAGGCCCTGCGGGGCGTCGACCTCACCATCGAGGACGGCGACCAGCTCGTCATCCAGGGCCCCACGGGCGGCGGCAAGTCGACACTGCTCCAGATGATCGGCGGGCTCGACCGGCCGACCTCCGGTTCGGTCGAGCTGGACGGCGTGGACCTCGGCACCATCAGCGAGGCCAAGCTGACCCGGCTGCGGGCCGAGAAGATCGGCATCATCTTCCAGTCGTTCAACCTCATCCCGACGCTGACCGCGCAGGAGAACGTCGAGACCGCCCTCGTCCCCCTCGGGGTCAAGCCCGCCGAGCGGCGCGAGCGAGCCGCGGAGGCGCTCCGCTCGGTCGGTCTCGGCGAACGGCTCACACACGTCCCGACCGAGCTGTCGGGCGGTCAGCAGCAGCGCGTGGCCATCGCCCGGGCCCTGGTCAAGAAGCCGAAGGTGCTGCTCGCCGACGAGCCGACCGGCAACCTCGACGAGGGCACCCGCGACGACATCATGGGCCTGCTCGAAGGGCTGTGGCACGAGTACGGGCTGACGTTCATCATGGTCACCCACGACTCGTCCATCGCCCGCCGCGCGCCGCGCCTCGCGACCATCAAGGCGGGGGAGATCACCCTGACCGAGCAGGGTGCCCGCCGGGCCGTCTCCGAGCGGGCCGGACACCCCGCCCCACAGCAGCAGTTCACGCCGCAGGAGTACGCGCAGGCGCAGTACGCGCGGGAACAGTACGGGGCCGCCCAGGGCTACTGAGTCCCACGGTGGCCCCGGCCTCCGCACCCACCCCGCTCCTCGCGTTCCCCGCGCCGACGGGCCGCCCGCCGAACCTCGGTGAGCGGCCCGTCGGTGTTCACGCCTGGCCGGTCTCGAAGCGGCTGATCCTGCCGCCGCCGGCGACGGTGAAGCTCCACCGGGTCTTCATCTCGCCCCAGGTGTCGTTGCGGTAGCGCACGAGGAGGGAACGCCCCCCGTCGGACTCGCTGTCGACATCCATGTGGCCGCGCGAGGAGAAGATCTCCCGGTCGGTCCAGTCGGCGAGGTCACGGTCGGAGCCGTCGTCCGACATGGTGGCGTCCGGCGCGAGAAGGGCCTCGAACGCGTCCCGGTCATGGGCGTTCACCGCGGTGACGAAGGCCCGGACGGCCGGATCGCTGAGGCGCGTTGGCTGAATGGTCATGGGAGCCACCCTCACACCGGCTCCCCGCACCCGCCACCCGAACGGCGGCGCGGGCCCGCCGGGCCGGTGCGATCGGTGCGACGGTGGACACTCGGGAGGAAACCGTTGCCACCGTCTGGACTGGGAGTCACCGTGACCTGTATCGACCGGCGTGATCTGGGACTGCTGCTGCTCCGTCTGAGCACGGGCGGGGTGCTGGCGGTGCACGGAGCGCAGAAGCTGTTCGGCTGGTTCGGGGGCGGCGGCATCGAGGGCACCGGACAGGCCATGGAGGCCATGGGGTACGCGCCCGGGAAGGCGAGCGCCACGGCCGCGGGCCTCGCGGAGACGGGCGGCGGCGTCCTCCTGGCGCTGGGGCTCGCCACGCCCGCGGCCGGTGCGGCGGCGGCCGGCGCGATGGCGGGCGCGGCGGCGGTGCACCTGCCGAACGGGTTCTTCGCGCACAGCGGCGGCTACGAGTACGCGGCCTCGCTCGGCCTGTCGGCGGCGGGCCTCGCGGTGACGGGCCCCGGCCGGCTGTCCCTCGACCATCTGATGGGTCACGCGGTGAACCGTGGCTGGATGGTGCCGATCGCGCTGGGTACGACGGCTGCGGTCACCGCGGTGGTCGTGGGCATCCGGAACAACCGGGTGCGCACGGCACGCGAGGGCAAACAGGAGGCCCTGTTCGAGGAATAGGGCAGACGAGTCGGGCTGTACGCCGGGTTCTGTCGCCCGGTCGCCTCGCGGCGGCCGGGGAGACGGCCATCCATCTAGGGCCGGCGTTGCCGCCGGCCTCGTGCGGTCTACCCGCGGACTCGGGCGGGCAGCCCTCGAACGTCCGCGCAGAGCCACCTTTTACAGCGGCTCCTCTTGACCTTGCTCCGGGTGGGGTTTACCTAGCCGCCTGAGTCACCTCAGGCGCTGGTGGTCTCTTACACCACCGTTTCACCCTTACCGGGAACCGGAGTTCTCGGCGGTTTACTTTCTGTGGCACTGTCCCGCGGGTCACCCCGGGTGGCCGTTAGCCACCACCCTGCCCTGTGGAGCCCGGACGTTCCTCGGGAAGCACCCCCGAAGGGGACTTCACGCGGCCGTCCGCCCGGCTCGTCTGCCGTGCCGACCATGGTACCGGGCGGGAGGGACGCCGGGGACCGGCGGTCGCCGTGGCCAGGACGGAGCCCGCCAGGATGAGGGCGAAGGCGGCGAGGATCCCGGCGGTCAGGCGTTCGTCCAGGAGGAGGGCACCCGCCGCGACCGCGACCGCCGGATTGACGTACGTGATCACCGTCGCCCGGGTCGGGCCCGCCTCCTTGATCAGTTCCAGGAAGGCCACGAAGGCGACGGCCGTGCAGACGACGCCGAGGCCCGCGAGGGCGGCCAGGACCTGTCCGGACGGTATCGCCTCCGGCCGGGTGAAGGCCGCCGCGGGCGCGTAGACCAGTGCCGCCAGCGCCAGGCAGGGGGCCGTCAGATGGAGCGAGGGCACGTCCTTGAGGCGGCGGGCGACGATGAGCGGCGCGGTGGCGTAGCCGATGACCGTGAGCAGCACCTCGACGAGGGACCGGGTGTCGCCGCCGGTCAGATGCGGTGCCGTGAGGACCCCGACTCCGGCCAGGCCGAGGGCGAGGCCCGTGACGCGCCGGGCGCCGAGCCGTTCCGTGTCGCCGAGGAAACGGGCCGCGACGACGCCGACGATCGGCACACCGGCGATCAGCAGGCCCGCGGTGGAGCTGGACAGATGGCGTTCGGCGTCCGTGAGCGTCCACCAGGGGACCATGATCTCGATGACCGCGAAGGCCAGCATCGGCCGCCAGTGGGCCCGTACGGTCCCGGCCAGGCCACCCTGCCGGATCGCGAAGGGGAGCAGCAGCGCGGCGCCGACCGCGCAGCGCGTGAACACCACCACCGACGGGGACACCTCGTCCACCGCCACCTTGATCATCAGGTAGGGGATGCCCCAGATCACTCCCATCAGGGAGAACAGAAACCAGCCGCGTGCAGTCATGCGGTCAGTCTCGGTCACCGCCCCGCGGGGCGTCTTGAACGCTGTTGCGCTCCGGCCGGGGGCGTGAGCACGCTCGCCCGGTACGCCGCCGGGGTCACGCCCAGCACGCGGCGGAACCAGCGGGTCAGATGCGCCTGGTCGGCGAAGCCCACGAGTCCGGCGACCTCGGCGGGGCGCAGTCCGGACTCCAGGAGCCGGCGGGCCCGGTTCACCCGGTGCTGGGCCAGCCAGGCGTACGGCGGTATCCCCGTCGTCGTACGGAAGGCGCGCAGGAGCTGGTAGCGGGACAGGCCCAGGTCGCCGGCGAGGGAGGCGAGGGAGGGCGGGGCCTGGAGTTCACCGGCCAGGCGGTCCCGTACGGCGTCGGCTATGCGCGCGGCGCCGGGGACCTCGTCGCGTTCCGGGCGGGCCGTGGAGTGCCGCCGGGTCAGCGCGGCGAGCAGCCACGGCAGGCGGGACTCGGCCTCCAACGGGTCCGGGCAGGTGCTCAGTTCGGCGTGCGCGGCGCGCAGCGCGGCGGCGAGCTCGGGGTCGTCGAGCAGCGGTTCCCGGAAGTGCGGGAGACCGCCGACCGCGCCCTCGGAGAGCAGGGACGGCTCCGCGTACAGGGCCCGGTAGGCGTAGCCGTCGCAGGCGGCGGGGCCGCCGGTGTGCATCTCGCCGGGGGCCAGCACGACGATGGACCCCGGGCCGGTCCTGATGTGGCCGCCGCGGTAGCCGATGAGCTCCGAGCCGCCGACGCTGACGCCGATGGTGAACTCGTCGTGGGTGTGCGGGGCGTAGCGGTGCTGGTCGAAGCGCGCGGTCAGCAGGTCCAGGGGCCGGCCGTCCCGCCCGAGGGTGGCCCGGGTCCAGCGGGCCTCCTCCTTCACGAGGTGCTTCGTGGACCGCCGCGCGGGCGGGGTCGCCCCACGGACCACGGCGGTCGCCGGGCGCCGTGCGGTCCCGGTCGTCGCCTCTCCCCGTCCGGTCATGGCCGTACCCCCCCTCGCGACCGTGGCCGGTCGCGTTCACCGCGCTCGCTCTACGGAGGCAACACCCGCGTCCCCCGTTTCCATGCCGGAGGCCGTCGCCGGGATCAGGCGGGTTCGAACCGCACCTTCGCCGTTCCGGGGTCCGCCTGGGCGAGCCGGACCCGCAGGCGTTCGCCGAGCGGCAGTTCCGTCGTCCCGCCGGAGATCCGGGCGAAGACCGCCGGGGACTCCAGTTGCACGGTCCCGGCCGTCGGGTCGTGTTCCTGTACGTCCACCACGCAGGCTTCGAACAGGTCGCCGACGCGGTCCTTGAGGAGTGCGGCCTCCACGATGTCGACGCACTCGCGCTCGACGGTGCCCGCGCGTCTGCTGCCCTCGGCCATCTCCTTGGGCAGGGCGTCCAGTGCCGCGAGGACCCACTCGGGAGTCGGCAGACCGGCGGCGGCCGCGAGGCAGATCTCCGAGGCGTAGCGGTCGACGAGCCGGCGCAGCGGGGCCGTGCAGTGGGCGTAGGGCGCGGCGACGGCGGCGTGCGCGGTGACCTCGGGCAGCGCCCCGTCCCGGAAGACGGTGTACCCGGCGCCGCGCAGCAGGGTCGTGCACTCCTGGAGGAAGGCGGCGTGGTGCGGCCGGTGCGGGTCGAGGGAGCGGACGAGCTGCGCGTACGAGACGTGGTGCGGCCAGTCGATGCGCAGGGCGCGCGCGGTCCGGCGCAGCCGTCCGACCGCTCCGTCGGGTGCGGCGGGCAGTGTCCGCAGCACGCCCGTGCCGTGGTCGAGCATCAGCTCGGCCGCCGCCATACCGGTGAGCAGGGAGATCTGCGCGTTCCAGCCGTCGGCGGGCAGTGGGGCGCGGTAGGCGAGTTCGTACGTCCCGTCCTTCTCGACGATCTCCTGCTCGGGCACGTTGAGCGAAATGCCGCCGCGCTCGATCTCCAGGGCCTCGCGCCGTTCGCCGACCTCCTTGAGCAGGGCGAGCGGTTCCTCCGCCGTTCCCGTGTCGATGCGGTGCTGCACGGTCGCGTAGTCCAGTTTGGCGCGGCTGCGGACCAGGGCACGGCGGACGTCGACGATCTCCGTACGGCCGTCCGGGCCGAGGTCGATCGTCCACAGGACGGCCGGGCAGGTCTGGCCCGGGAGGAGGCTCGCGACGCCTTCGGAGAGCGCGGGCGGGTGGAGGGGGATCCTGCCGTCGGGGAAGTAGAGCGTCATCACGCGCCGGTGCGCCTCGGCGTCCAGGGCTCCGCCGGGTGCCACGAAGGCGCCGACGTCGGCGATGGCGTACTGGACGCGGTAGCCGCCCCCCTCGCGGCGCGCGAGGTGCATCGCCTGGTCGAGGTCCTCGGAGGAGGGCGGGTCGATGGTGAAGAGGGGAATGTCCGTCGCGTCGTACGCGGGCAGGCGGGCCGGCCTCCCGGCCTCCGCGAGGACGTCGGCCGGGAAACTCCCGGGGACGCCGAGCTCGGTCCGCAGCGCGCGGAGAGCGGCTCGCAGCGGGGCCTGCGGGGCACCGGTGACGCGGACGTGACGGCGAGGCATGGGTCGAGCGTAGGCCGGGGGCAACAGTTGAGCACGCGGAGCGGGGCGCCCTCCGGGCGAGGGGAGCCCGGTTCATGCCTGCCGCGCCGTGCCGCCGCCGTGCCGGCACCGCGTGGCGGGCGCGTGCCGGGGGTCCGACAAGCAGGTCCGGTGGGTTCGGGCGGCCCGGTGGGCGCGGGGCCGGGCGGGGAGGGGGTTCGGGGGTACGCCGTAGGCTGGCGGCGGTCCGTGTCCATCGTGAGGAGAACCAACCGTGCTCGTGCTGCTGCCGCCCTCCGAGGGCAAGGCACCCTCCGGCCGGGGAACCGCGCTCAAGCCGGAGTCGCTGTCCCTGCCCGCGCTCGCGGAGGCACGTCGGGCGGTCCTCGACGAGCTGGTCGAGCTGTGCGTGGCCGACGAGGAGAAGGCCCGCGAGGTGCTCGGACTGAGCGAGGGCCTGCGGGGCGAGATCGCGAAGAACACGGAACTGCGGACCGCGGGCACGCGCCCGGCCGGGGAGATCTACACGGGGGTCCTGTACGACGCCCTGGACCTGGCCTCGCTGGACACGGCCGCCAAGCGGCGGGCGGGCCGTTCGCTGCTCGTCTTCTCCGGGCTGTGGGGCGCGGTGCGGGTGACCGACCGCATCCCCTCGTACCGCTGCTCGATGGGTGTGAAGCTGCCGGGCCTCGGAGCGCTGGGCGCGCACTGGCGCACGCCGATGGCCGCCGCGCTCCCCGAAGCCGCGGGCGACGGACTCGTGCTGGACCTGCGCTCCTCGGCGTACACCGCGGCGTGGAAGCCCAAGGGCGAGGTGGCCGGGCGGACGGCGACCGTGCGGGTGCTGCACGCGCAACAGGTGAACGGGGTCGAGAAGCGTTCCGTCGTCAGCCACTTCAACAAGGCGACCAAGGGCCGGATCGTCCGCAGCCTGCTGACCGCGAACGCCGCGCCGAAGAACCCGGCGGAGCTGGCGGAGGCGCTGCGGGACCTCGGGTACACGGTGGAGGCGGAGGCTCCCCGCAGGGCGGGCACGTCTTGGGCGCTCGACGTGGTGGTGAGGGAGATCCACTGATCGGGCTCAGCCGATCGGGCTGCGCGAATCGGGCTGCGCTGAGGGCTCAGCCGATCGGGCTGCGCTGAGGGCTCCGTGGATCGGGCTCCGCTGAGGGGCGTTCGCCGGGCGTGGTGGTTGTCCGTCGAGAGGCACCCGCACCAGCGTTGCACCATGCGCAACGGTCTTTGCGCATGATGCGCACCCCGGGCAGGATGAGGGCATGACTTCGTCGTCGCCCTCGTCTCCGCACGCCTCCGTCCTGGATCTCGCGCCCGTCGTCCCCGTCGTCGTGGTCGCGGACGTCTCCGACGCGGTGCCGCTGGCGCGGGCGCTGGTCGCCGGCGGGCTGCCCGCCATCGAGGTGACCCTGCGGACCCCGGCGGCGCTCGACGCGATCCGGGCCATCGCGGCCGAGGTGCCCGACGCGGTGGTGGGCGCGGGCACGGTCCTGACGCCGGAGCACGTGGCCGGGTCGGTGGCGGCGGGCGCCCGCTTCCTGGTCAGCCCCGGCTGGACGGACGGGCTGCTGGACGCGATGAAGGCGTCCGGGTTGCCCTTCCTGCCGGGTGTGTCCACGACCACCGAGGTGGTGGCGCTGCTGGAGCGGGGGGTGCGCGAGATGAAGTTCTTCCCCGCACAGGCCGCCGGCGGCACGGCCTACCTGAAGTCGCTGGCGGGACCGCTCCCGCAGGCGCGGTTCTGCCCGACGGGCGGCATCGGCCCCGACTGTGCGCCGGACTACCTCGCACTCTCCAACGTCGGCTGCGTGGGCGGCAGTTGGATGCTCCCGGCCGACGCGGTCGCTGCGCGGGACTGGCGCCGGGTGGAGAACCTGGCACGGGAGGCGTCGGCACTGCGGCGGTAGTCGCGCCCGCCCACACGGCGGTGATCGCGCCGACCGCTCCGCCCTGCTCCACCCTGCTCAGCTCAGCCCCGCTCAGCTCACGCGGATCACCACCTTGCCGAAGGCCGCGCCGCTCTCGTAGTACCGGAACGCCTCCCGCACCTCGTCGAAGCCGAGGACGCGGTCCACGACCGGGCGGGTGCCGTGCAGTTCCAGAGCCCTGTTCATGGACTCGAAGTGCGCGCGGCTGCCCACGAAGACCCGGCGGATCGTGGCCAGACTCGCCGCGTACGCCGCGTTGGAGATCTCGATCCCGGACCCGCGCCCGTTGCCGGTGATCAGGAGCACGATCTGGCCGTAGAGCGCGGCGGCGCGCACCGACTGCTCGATGGTGTCGGGCCCGTTGGTCTCCACGACGAGGTCGGCGCCGCGACCACCGGTCAACTCCCTGACGGCGCGCCCCCATTCGGGGTTCTGGACGTAGTCGACGACGTGGTCCGCGCCGAGAGCCTTGAGGCGGTCCGCCTTGGCCTCGCTCGATGTCGTCGCGATCACCTCGGCACCCAGCGTCTTGGCGAACTGCACGACGAAGAGGGACAGCGCGCCGGTGCCGAGGGTGAGCACGGTCTGGCCGGGGGTGACGGGCTCGCCGCCGGTCAGACTGTGCCAGGCGGTCACCCCGGCACAGGGCAGACAGGCCGCCTCCTCCCAGGTCAGATGGCCGGGAACGCGCACGGCGGCCTCCTGGCCCAGGCAGGCGTACTCGGTCAGCATGCCGTCGAGGGTGGCGCCGGGCTGGTCGAACCGGTCCGGGGTGATCCGGCCGTCCAGCCAGTTCGGGAAGTATGTGCCGGCCACCCGGTCGCCCACCGCGAACCGGGTCACCTCCGCCCCCACCGCGACGACCTCCCCGGCTCCGTCGCTCAGTGGGATCACGTCGGGCACGGCCTTCAGGGGGTAGGTCCCCTTCAGGAGCAGCAGGTCGCGCTTGTTGAGGGAGACGGCACGGACGCGGACGAGGATGTCCCGGGGCCCCGGTTCGGGGCGGGGCGAATCGCGCGGCACGATCCCGTCGACGGTGCCGGGCGTTTCGAGGTGGTAGGCGCGCATGTCCGCTCCCTGGGTGGGCTCCTGCGTGGATGCGTCCATGCTGTCCGCGCCGAGGGTCCCGCTCAATTCCCGGCAGGGTATGACGAGTGATTCCCGGCGAGTACGACGACTGCCGCCGTGCCGCCGTCGTACCCGTGACGTACAACTGATCGCATGACGACCGGTATCTCCACCGAGCCCCCGCCTTTCGCCCGGGAGCTGCTGCGCTGGCGGCACGCGCGCAGGGTGAGCCAACTGGAGCTCGCCTCCCGGGCGGGCACGACCCAGCGGTACGTCAGTTTCATCGAGCGCGGACGATCGGTCCCCGGCAGAGAGATCGTGATCCGGCTCGCCGAGTCGCTGGGCCTGACCCTGCGGGAGCGCAACGCGCTTCTCCTGGCGGCCGGTTACGCTCCCGCGTTCACCGAGTCGTCGCTCGACGCGGCCGCGCTGAAGCCCGTACGCGAGGCGCTGGACAGCATCCTCGAAGGGCATCTGCCGTATCCGGCGGTGGTGGCCGGGCCGCGCGGTGAACTCGTCGCCGCCAACGCGGCGTTCGACGTTCTGTCGGAAGGTGTCGAACCCGCGCTGCTGGAACCGCCGGTGAACGTCCTGCGGTTGGCCCTTCATCCGCGCGGGATGGCGTCACGGGTGGTGAACCTGGACGCGTGGGGCCGGCACATCGTGGAGAACCTGCGGGCCCGTTGCCTGCGCAGCCCCGACCCCCGCCTCGACGCGCTGGTCGAGGAGTTGACGGCGTACGTGCCGGAGAGCGAGCCGGGCTCGGACTATCTCGGCTTCGCCGTGCCGCTGCGACTGCGGTGCCCGGAGGGCGAGTTGAGGCTGCTCACGACGCTGACGTCGTTCGCCACCGCGGTGGACGTCACGCTCGCCGAACTCCATCTGGAGGCGTTCCTCCCGGCAGACCCGGAGACCGCCGGGATCCTCCGCGACCGGGCCGCGCGGCGGGGATGAGGCCGCCGGGCGGGGCCGGGACCGAGGCGGTCGGGGTCAGCGGAGATGCGAGGTGTCGTTGAACAGGCGGACGCTCGCGTTGCCGTCCCCGTAGTACGCCACCGCCGACAGCGACGCCGCCGACAGTTCCATCCGGAACAGGGACTCCGGCGGGGCGCCGAGGGCCAGTCGTACGAGGGTCTTGATCGGGGTGACGTGCGTGACGAGCAGGACCGTGCGGCCGGCGTAGGCGGCGATCAGCTTGTCGCGGGTGACGGCCATGCGGAGCGCCGTCGCGGCGAAGCTCTCTCCACCGCCGGTCGGTTCGGCCTCCGGGGAGGCGAGCCAGGCGTTCAGGTCGTCCGGGTGGCGTTCGCGTACCTCGCCGAAGGTCAGCCCCTCCCAGGCGCCGAAGTCCGTCTCGCGCAGGCCGTCCTCGATGACGACGTCGAGGCCCAGCCGGGCGGCGACGGCGCCGGCGGTCTCGCGGGTCCGGGCCAGTGGGGACGCCACGACGGCCTGGATGGTGCCGCGCGCCGCCAGTGCCGTGGCGACGCGCTCGGCCTGTTCGCGGCCCGCGTCGGACAGCGACGGGTCGCTGCCGCCGCTGCCCGAGAACCGCTTCTGCGGGGTCAGGAGGGTCTCGCCGTGGCGCAGCAGGACGAAGGTGGCGGGGGCGCCCATGTCCGGGGGTGCGCTCCAGCCTGCGGCGGGCGTGGTGGCGGTCACGTTTCTCGCGGCTCGCTGGTCGTCGCCCGCCTTTCCGGCTCGGCCGGCGTCACCGGGCTTTTCGGCTCGGCCGGCGTCATCCCGCCCTGCGGGCGCCTGGCCGGCGTCGCCGCCGGGGGACGGGGTGCCACCCGTCGCCGTCTCCCGGGTGCCGCCCGGTGCGGGCTGGGCGCGCAGTTCCCCGCGCCCCTCACGGGGCGCTGCCCCCGCCGGAATCGCGGCTTCGCCGCCGGGGGACGGGGTGCCACCCGTCGCCGTCGGCCGACTACCGCCCGGCGCGGGCTCGTCGCGCAGTTCCCCGCGCCCCTTACGGGGCACGTCCGTGCCGCCCGGCGCCGTCGGCCGGGTGCCGCTCGGCGTGGGCTGGGCGCGCAGTTCCTCGCGCGCCTCGCGGGGGGCTTCGCCTCGGGTTTCTTTCAGGGCTGCTCGGGCCCTTGCCGCGCCCGCTGTCGCGTCGCCGGGTGGGCCCGTCGGCTCGGGGGGCGCGGAGCGGGCGGCGCGGGCGTTCAGTTCGGCCGTCGACGCCGACGGGGACCAGGTCTCGCCGCGCTTGCCGGCGTCCATCGCCTCGTTGGCCAGACGGTCCGCGTGCTTGTTGCGCTCGCGCGGCATCCACTCGTACGTGACCTGGGAGCCCGGAAGGACCCCGGCCGCCCGTGCCGCCAGCGGCTTCATGTCCGGGTGCTTGATCTTCCAGCGCCCGGACATCTGCTCCACGACGAGCTTGGAGTCCATCCGGACCCTGACCCGTGCGGTCGCGTCGAGGTCGCGGGCCGCCTCCAGACCCGCGACCAGGCCCCGGTACTCGGCGACGTTGTTGGTGGCGACGCCGATGTACTCGGCGCGCTCCGCCAGCGTCTCCCCGGTGGCCGCGTCGATGACCACGGAGCCGTAGCCCGCGGGCCCCGGGTTGCCCCGGGAACCTCCGTCGGCCTCGACGATGAACTCCCGCACGGCCGGACTCCCTACAGGCCGGACTCGGACGTGCGCACCAGGATGCGCTGGCAGTTCTCGCAGCGCAGCACGGTGTCGGGAGAGGCCGCCTTCACCTCGTTGACCTCGGTGATGTTGAGCTCCAGGCGGCAGCCCTCGCAACGGCGCTGGTAGAGCCGGGCGGCGCCGACGCCACCCTGCTGGAGGCGCAGCTTGTCGTAGAGCTTGAGGAGATCGGCGGGCACGGAGGCGGAGATGACCTCGCGCTCCTTGGTGGCCGAGGCCGCCTCGCCGTCGAACTGCTCGAAGGCCGCGTCACGGCGCCCGGTCGCGTCGTCGATCTTCGCCTGGACGGAGGAGACGCGCTCGGTCAGCTCGGAGACCCGCTCCTGGGCGGACTCGCGGCGCTCCATGACCTCGAGGACGACGTCCTCCAGGTCGCCCTGGCGCTTGGCGAGGGAGACGATCTCGCGCTGGAGGTTCTCCAGGTCCTTGGGGGAGGTGACGGCGCCCGAGTCGAGGCGCTGCTGGTCGCGGACGGCGCGCTGACGCACCTGGTCCACGTCCTGCTCGGCCTTGGTCTGCTCGCGGGCGCAGTCGCTCTCCTCCGTCTGCGCGGCGACGAGCAGGTCGCGCAGCTGGGTGAGGTCCTTGTTCAGCGACTCGATCTCGGCGTGCTCGGGCAGCGACTTCCGCTTGTGGGCGAGCTGCTGGAGGCGGGAGTCGAGGGACTGGACGTCGAGAAGTCGGATCTGGTCGGCGGGCGCGGCGTTCAGTTGGGGGCTCCTGAGGTTTCGTTGTGTGAGGCCGCGTGGGCGGTCCAGGGGTCGGTGACCGTCCGGGAGACGTGGACGCGCAGTCCCCATCCCTTCCGTTCGGAGATCTCGTCGAGCTGGGCGGCGGCCAGCTCGCACCAGGGCCACTCGGTGGCCCAGTGCGCCGCGTCGAGCAGCGCGAGAGGACTGTGGGCGCGGGCCTCCGACACCGGGTGGTGCCGCAGGTCCGCGGTGAGGAACGCGTCCACGCCCGCGGCGCGCACGTCGTCGAAGAGGCTGTCACCGGAGCCGCCGCTGACGGCGACGGTCCGCACCAGCGCGTCGGGGTCGCCCGCGACACGGATGCCCTGCGCGGTGGCGGGCAGCCGCTCGGCGGCCCGCGCGGCGAGTTCGCGCAGGGTCAGCGGATGGTCCAGCTCGCAGACGCGGCCGAGGCCACGGCGTCCCTCGGGGTCGGTGGTGTCCGGCACGAGGGGCCGTACGACCCTGAGGTCGAGCGCCCCGGCCAGCGCGTCGCTGACTCCCGGGTCCGCGCGGTCGGCGTTGGTGTGGGCGACGTGCAGCGCGATGTCGTTCTTGATCAGCGTGTGCACGACCCGGCCCTTGAAGGTGCCGGCCGCCACCGTCGTCGTACCGCGCAGATAGAGCGGGTGGTGGGTGACGAGCAGGTCGGCTTCCAGCTTCACCGCCTCGTCGACGATGTCCTGGACCGGGTCGACGGCGAACAGGACGCGCGTGACCTCCTGGTCGGGGTCGCCGCAGACGGTGCCGACCGCGTCCCACCCCTCGGCCCGCTCGGGGGGCCAGAGGGCGTCGAGCGCGGCGATGACTTCAGACAGACGGGGCACGGGGAAAAGGCTACCTGGCTCACGTCCCTGTCCGACCGGTCGTGGGCCACCGGCCCGTACCGGGGGCGGACGGCGGACGCGCGGGTGCGCGCCGGGGCGGCGGGCGGGACGGGTTCCCGCCACGTGCGGCGCACGTCTTCCCGCCATCGTTCAGCACATCCGCCCCGTTCCCTCAGGCGAATCCCGACACGGCCACCCTTATGTGTGAAGCAACAGCCCGTCGTCCCCCCGCCTGTGCGTGCGAAAACTACCTTCGTCGCCGGAGGTGACCGAACGATGACGGCCGGTGCGAGAGAACCCGAGGTGCGGAGCGAGCGCGCGATCGGCGGCGAGTACGGTGACGCCGCGAGTCGGTGGGCCGCTCCTCCCGTCTGCGTGATCACCGCCGACGGCGCCTACGGGGCACGGCTCGCCCGCGACGGCGAGTCCTGGTATCCGGAGCGCTGGACCCTCGACGGCCCCGAGCCGTACGCCGTGCCGCTGCCCGGTCCGCAGCCGGAGCAACCCGGCACCGAGGTGCTGCCGCTGACCGACGGCAGGGTGCTGATCCATCGCGTGAACGACGGACGCCACGCCTTCTCCCTCCTGTATCCGACCGGTCCGGGCACCGGTGAGCTCCCGCTGGGCGCGGTGGAGTGCCCCGACGCGGGCACCCTGCTGCGGCTTCTGCCGCCCGCGCCGGACGGGGAGCGCGCGTACGCCCTCGCGGTGGGCCGGGGGTCGACGGCGGTGTGGCTGGTGGCGGGCGGCGCGTTCGGCCCGGAGCATCTGGCGGAGGTCCCGGGCCACTGCTCGGGAGGGGTGTGGCTGGACCGCACGGGACGCCTGCTCGCGCTGGACCGCTTCCAGGACGGCCGCACGAAGACCGTGGTCGTCGACCTGGAACGTGGCGGAGAGGTGTCGCCGCTCCTCCAGATCTCCGAGCACAGCAACGACCGGCTGCTCATCGCGGACGCGGACAGCGGACTCCTGCTCATCCGCTCCGACGCGCCGTCGCCCGGCCGGGACCGGCTCGGCTGGGGCGTGCTCGGCAGCACCCTGCCCGTCCGCTTCCCGGACTGTCTGAGCGCGACGGGCTGTTCGATCAGCCCGTTCGCGATCCAGCCGGGCCAGGTGCTGACCCCGGAGTCCTGCGCGGTCGCCCTGCGCATGGACGGGCCGGGCGGCACCTGGGTGGGCGTGTGGCGTCCGGCCGAGCGCCGGATCCACCATCGCCCGGCGCCGGAGGGCTGGCTGCCCGGCACCGGACTGTGGACCGCCGAGGGGGTGCTCCACCTGCCGTACGTGACAGGGGCCGTCCCGTGTGGTGTCGCCCGGCTGGCGGCGACCGAGAGGGCGGGGGAGCCGGAATCGGGGGAGCCTGCTTCCCCCGGTCTCCCCGCACCGCGGCCGGTCCCCCTCCAGCACGCTCCTCTGCGGACCGCGTCGCCGGCCGGTTCACCGCACCCGGCCCCGGGAACCGAGCAGCCCCGGGCGCTCCCGGTCCACCTGACCCTGAGCGGCGGCACCGCCCGCGCCCCGAGGGACGAAGCGGTCCGCGCCGTCGACGGAGCGGGGGGAACACCCGCCGGTACGGGTCCCGTGCCCGGGGGCCAGGAGCCGCTGTCGACGGTGACGAGCCTCACTCCGAGGACCTCGCCCGGCGAAGCGCGGCGGGGGGACACGAACTCCGGCCTCGCGACGGGCGGGGCGCTCCCGCCCGTCGTGCGGCTCGCCGGTGAAGGGACCGAACCGGTCCGGCCGGTCGCCCGACGCGCCCCCGAGCCCGGGCGGCCCGCCCGGCCCCAGCCGAGCCGCTGGACCAGGGTTCCCCTGCCCCTCGCACCGGAACAGAGCCGCCGGACCGAACCCGCCGGACCACCCGCGCGGGAGCAGGGCACCTGGCGCCGGCCTCCCGGAACGCCGGCGCCGGATCAGGGACATCCGACCGGACCCCCCGGAACACCGGGTCCGGAACAGAGACACGGGACCGAAGCCGCCGGAAGACCGGCGCCGGAGCGGAGCCGCCGGACCGCACCCGCCGGGACGCCCACGACCGAGGCGGGCCTCTGGACCAAGGTCGCCGAGACTCCCCCGCCCGGCATGAGTCTCAGGACCCGGGCCGACGGGACACTCCCGGGCGGCATGACCGTCACCCTCGAACCGGCCGGACCGCTTCCGCCGGCCACGACGATCGGCACCGACCACGCCACCGCCGCCGCCATCGGGGCCATCACCGAGGCCGGGTCCGTCACGCAGACCGAGGCGGACATCGTGACGGAGGCCCCCACCGAGGCTGCCTCGGCTGCCGAACCCGGTCGCACCGCCGAACCCGGTCGCGCGCGGGCCGACCGCACCCAGCCCGCCCGCACCGAACCCGTCCTCTGGACCAAGGTCGCCGAGACTCCCCCGCCCGGCATGAACATCGGTGCCATGCCCGGCGCGACACCCGCGGGCGGCACGGTTTCCGGGGACGGGATCACCGACGCGGTGCCGACCGCAGGCGAGTTCAGGGGGCAGGTCGTCCTGAGGCCCCTCGCCGCCGTGGCGCACCTACCCGCGGAGTCCGGGGTTCCGAGTGTGTTGGCCCACACGGACGAGGAGAAAAGGGGCAGCACGGGCGAAGAAACGTCACCCTCCGACTCCCGCTCGATGACCGCACGTTAGACTCCCCCGGCTGTAAAGAAGGATCTTGCATACGGGGTGAACACTTCAATGAACGACTCGAGCACCATGGAAGCGCCGGGAACGGACGTCCACGAGACGTCGGCCGCCCGGTCCGAAGGCCACGGCAGACACCGCGGCCCGGTCTCCGGCCACGACGACGAGGCGACCCCTCAGGGCCGCCACCGCAAGCCGTCCGGCCAGTCGGCCACGACGGTCTGACGGACCTCACGACAGCCGAAACCGGCGTACGGCCCCGCTCGCACCATGGCGAGCGGGGCCGTCTCCGTAGGGGGCTCCCCCAGCCCGGTCCAAAGCCCGCGGTCCGCCGACGGACGTCCGCTCGGCGAGGCGACCGCCCGACGAGGCGGCGAGCGCTCAACGAGGCGACCGCTCAGCGAGGCGAGCCCTCCCGTTTGAGCCCCAGCACCTCCATCGCCGCGAAGGTCTCGCCGCTCGGCCGGTCCGCGTAGTACGGGGTGAGCAGCGCGTCGAGTTCGTCGTGGCTGAAGGTGTCCTGCTTGCTGTCGAACTTCGCCGCCACCCGCGGCCGTTCGACGACGGCGACCATTCCGCCGTGCACGACGAGGAGCTGTCCGTTGACGTGCGCGGCGGCGGGCGAGGCCAAGTAGCCCACGAGCGGAGCGACATGCTCGGGCGCGAGCGGGTCCAGGCCCTCGTCCGGCTGCCCGAATCCGGCGAAGACGTCCTCCGTCATACGGGTGCGGGCGCGTGGGCAGATGACGTTGGCCGTGACGCCGTACTTGGCGAGTGCCAGCGCCGTCGAGGTGGTCAGGCCGACGATCCCGCCTTTCGCCGCCGCGTAGTTGGGCTGTCCGGCGGAGCCGGCGAGGAACGCCTCGGAGGAGGTGTTCACGATCCGCCCGTAGACGGGCCCGTCGGCCGCCTTGCAGCGGGCCCGCCAGTGCGCGGAGGCGAAGTGGATGGTGTTGAAATGGCCTTTGAGGTGGACCCTGACGACCGAGTCCCACTCGTCCTCGGACATCGAGAAGACCATCCGGTCGCGCAGGATGCCCGCGTTGTTGACGAGGATGTCCAGTTTCCCGAACGCGGTGACGGCCGACTCGACCAGTTCGCGGGCCTGTTCATGATCGGCGACGTCCCCGGTGTGGGCGACGGCCCGGCCGCCGGCGTCGCGGATCTCGGCGGCGACCTCTTCGGCCGGGGTGGCCGAGGCCGCGCCCGATCCGTCCCGGCCGGGCTGCCCGTAGTCGTTGACGACGACGGCGGCGCCCAGCCGGCCGAGTTCCAGCGCCTCGGCCCGGCCGAGCCCGCGCCCCGCGCCGGTGACGATCGCGGTGAGCCCTTCAAGTGGCAGTGACATCAGGGTCCTTAGCGGTTGGGGTGGAGGTCCGCACCGGCGGCCGCCCGGTCAGATCTCGATGCACGTCCGCAGGGCGGTGCCCGAACGCATCTGGTCCAGCGCCTCGTTGATCCCGGCCAGCGGCACCCGGTGGGTGATCAGGCCTTCGAGGTCGATGCGGCCCGCACGCCACAGGGCGATCGTGCGCTCGTAGGAACGGAGGACGTCCCCGCCGCCGTACATGGAGGGCAGGATGCGCTTCTCGTCGAAGAACAGCTCGAACATGTTGAGCTGGAGGACGTCGTCCATGGCGCCGGCTCCGACGACGACGAGGGTGCCGCCGCGGCGGGTGTGGTCGTAGGCGGTGCGTGCGGTGGCCGACTTGCCGACGACCTCGAAGACGTAGTCGAAGCCCTCGCCCGCGGTGACCGACTGCTTGGCGTCGGCGAGTTCGTCGGGCGAGACGGCCCGGGTGGCGCCGAAGCCGAGCGCGGCCTCGCGGCGGGAGGCGACCGGGTCGACGGCGACGATCTCCGCGGCTCCCTTGAGCCGGGCGCCCTGGATCGCGGAGATGCCGACGCCTCCGCAGCCGATGACGGCGACCGACGAACCGGCCTCCACGTCGGCGGTGTTGAGGGCCGCGCCGAGTCCGGTGGTGACGCCGCAGCCGATCAGGGCGGCTATGTCGAAGGGCACGTCGTCGGGGATGGGGACCGCGCAGCCGGCGGCCACGACGACCTCCTCGGCGAAGGTGCCGGTGCCGGCGAAGCCGAAGACGTCGCCGCCGGGGCGCTTGAAGTTGGGGGTGCCCGCGTTCATGAAGCCGGCCAGGCACAGTTCGGTCTGGCCCCGCTTGCAGGAGGGACAGGCGCCGCAGGCGGGCAGCCAGCAGATGACGACACGGTCGCCGGGCTTCACATGGGTGACGCCCTCGCCGACCTCGGTGATCTCGCCGGCGCCCTCGTGTCCGGGCACGAACGGCGCGGGCTGCGGCAGGACGCCGTTCATCGCGGACAGGTCCGAGTGGCACAGTCCCGTGGCCCGCACCCGGATGCGCACCTTGCCGGGCCCGAAGCCCACCGCCTCGACGTCGTCGAGGACCTCGAGTTTGTCCTGGCCTGTCTCGTGCAGTACGGCTGCGCGCATGGTGCGGCTCCCCTCGGGACGGTTCGCATGGGTGTCAGACGTGTTCGACGACGGTGTCGGCGAGGACCGGCGCGTCGTCCCGCTCGACCGCGCTCACCGCCACCCGGACCGCGCCGTCGCCCGGCCACATCCGGATGCGCAGGGTCTCGCCGGGGAAGACGACTCCGGCGAAGCGGGTGGTGTAGGCGCGGACCCGGGTCACATCGCCGCCGAGCAGGGTGTCGACGACGGCCTTGAGCGTCATGCCGTACGTGCACAGCCCGTGCAGGATGGGCCGGTCGAAGCCGGCGAGCTTGGCGAACTCGGGGTCGGCGTGGAGCGGGTTCCAGTCCCCGGAGAGCCGGTAGAGCAGCGCCTGTTCCTCGCGGATCGGACGTTCGACGGTCCGGGCCGGCGGGCCCGAGGGGGCTTCGAGGCGGGCACCGGGTCCACGGTCGCCGCCCCAGCCGCCCTCGCCGCGTACGAAGATCTGGGCGTCGTTGGTCCACAACGGGCCCTCGGCGTCGGTCACTTCGGTACGCATGACGAGGACGGCGGCGGTGCCCTTGTCGTAGACGGCGGCGATGCGGCCGGTGGCGGTGGCCGTGCCGTCGGCGGGGATCGGGCGGTGCAGCCGGACACTCTGGCCGCCGTGCAGGACGCGGGCGAGATCGACGTCGACGCCGGGCATGGACAGTCCGCTGATCACGCCCGGTGAGCCGGCGCCCGCGACGGTGGCGAAGCTCGGCAGGACGTGCAGCCTGGATTCGAGGGTGTACCGCAGCTCGTCGGGGTCGGTCGCGGGAACGCCCGCCCCGAGGCCGAGGTGATAGAGCTGGACGTCCTTGTGGCTCCAGGCGATCTCGCCGGTCCGCGGCTGGGCTGCGACGGCCTTGGCGGCGTCAATGGGCATGGGGCTCCTTGCTCGACTGCGCGAAAGACCTCGGTGCGGCCGTCCGCACCGTCGGCCGCACCGAGGTCGACACCGGGCCGTGGAACCCGCTCGTTCTAGAACGCGTTCCAGTACGGCGAACCCTTGTATAGCCGAGCGCCCAGCACTTGTGAAGACTACTGACGCCATGTCAGATCGAGTCGTCGCCCGGCTCGCGGCGGGTCGCCGCTCGGTCGGCGGCCGTGACATTTGTCCCGGCCGATCGCCGACAAGTGCATCTGCCGGGGCACCGCCCGGGCCTCTAGCGTCGTCCTCATGACACGGACAACGGGGACGACGGCGGGAAAGCCGGCGGGAACGTGCGCACCGCCGGTGACGGGGACGGCGCCGGCGGTGCGCTTCAGGGGTGCGGTCAAGACCTTCGGCGACGTGCGCGCCGTGGACGGTCTCGACCTCGACGTGGCGAGCGGCGAGACGGTGGCGCTGCTGGGACGCAACGGCGCGGGGAAGTCGACGGCGATCTCCCTGCTCCTCGGCCTGAACGAGCCGGACGAGGGCTCGGTCGCGCTCTTCGGCGGCCGCCCGCAGGAGTCGGTGCGCGCAGGACGGGTCGGCGCGATGCTCCAGGACACCCGGCCGGTGCCGCGGGTCACCGTCCGGGAGCTGGTCTCCTTCGTGGCGGGACGCTATCCGGCGCCCCTGCCGGTGGCCGAGGCGCTGCGGCTCGCGGGCATCACGGAACTGGCCGGGCGGCGCGTCGACCGGCTGTCCGGAGGGCAGGCGCAGCGGGTGCGGTTCGCGGTGGCGCTCGCCGGGAACCCCGCGCTGATCGTGCTCGACGAACCCACGGCGGCGCTCGACGTGGAGGCACGGCACGCGTTCTGGGAGTCGATGCGGGCCTACGCCCGGCGCGGCCACACGGTGCTGTTCTCCACGCACTACCTGGAGGAGGCCGACGCGCACGCCGACCGGATCGTCGTCGTCGACCGGGGGCGGATCGTCGCGAACGGGACCGGGGAGGAGCTTCGGCGGTCGGCGGGCGGCAATCTGGTCTCCTTCGACCTCGCGGGGGTCCCCTCGGACGGTCTGGCGCTGCTGCCCGGCGTGGTGGCCGTGGAGGTGCGCGGGGAGCGGGCCCGGCTGCGCACGGACGACTCGGACGCGACGGTGGTCGCGCTGGCCGAACGGGGTGCGATCCGCGGCCTGGAGGTCGTCCCCGCGTCCCTGGACGACGCTTTCATGGCCCTCACCTCGCGCGACCGGGAGACGGTGTGATGTTCGACTATCTGCGGCTCGAAGTGCGCCGGACGCTGCGCGACACCGGCTTCGTGATCGGCGGCGTCGCGATGCCGGTGATGATGTATCTGCTGTTCACCAACCTCGGCGGCGGTGACGACGGCGCGTGGAAGACGGCCTCGATGGTCTCCATGGCCGCCTACGGGGCGGTCGGCTCGGCGCTGAACACCGGCGGCGGGGTCGCCGAGGACAAGGTGACCGGCTGGCTGCGGCAGCTCCGGGTGACCCCGATGACCTCGCGCCAGGTGGTGCTCGGGCGGGCGCTGACCGGTTCGGTGACCGTGCTGCCCGCGATCGTCGCGGTGCTCGCGGCCGGCGGCCTGGTCAACGGCGTACGGCTGGACGTCTGGCAGTGGGCCGCGACGGCCCTGCTGCTGTGGCTCGGCTCGGTCCCGTTCACCATGCTGGGCCTCGGCAACGGCTACCGGATGACCGCGCAGACGGCGGGTGTCGCGAACATGGTGTGCAATCTGGGGCTGGCGGTCGTGGGCGGCCTGTGGTTCCCGCTCGCCCTCTTCCCCGGCTGGCTGCGCTCGGTCGCCGCGTACACGCCCACGAACCGGTTCGCGCAGCTCGGTGTGTCGGTCACCGAGGGCCGGGCACCCGGCCTCACGGCGGTGGCGGTGCTGGGCGCCTGGCTGCTGGCGTTCGGTTCGTACGCCGTGGTCTCGTACCGTCGATCCGCACGAACTGTCTGAACGGGGAGCGGGACATGTCCTGGATGAGAGGCATCGGCTGCCAGGTCCGCGCGTTGCGGGCCGAACGGCGGCGCTGGAAGGCCGACATGGAGCGGTTCAAGGAGGAACAGCGGGCCGCGCGCAGGAGCGGCGGCGCGATGCCGGAGAATCCCGGGCCGCCGCCGACCGGCTTCGCGCTGCTGCCGTGGCTGCTGCTGGGGATGGGCGCGTTCTCCAACCTCTTCCAGGGCAGGACTCCGCAGCCCTGGGTCGGCGGGGTGGGCCTGCTGGCCTTCAACTCGCTGTACATCTACGTGACGTTCCGCGCGTTCACGAAGGCGACACGGGAGGCCCGCTCGACCCGGGTGGCGCTCGTCCTGATGGGCGTGGTCACCTGCGTACTGGCCATCGGGTACGGCGGAACCTGGCTCTATTTCTTCCCGCTGCTCGGGCTGGCCACCGGGGCGGTGGTGCGCGGCCCCTGGCTCGGGAAGATCGGGCTCGGTCTGACGGCGCTCGCCGCGTCGGTGTCCGTCTTCCGGGCGGGCTGGGACGCGGTGAACGTCGCCTACGGCACCTTCCTGTCCACGATGGTGACGGCCGCGATCCTCTCCCTCTCCGAGGCGGTACGGGAACTGCGAGCGGCCCGCGAGGAGTTGGCGCGCCGGGCCGTGGAGAAGGAGCGGATGCGCTTCTCCCGCGACCTGCACGACCTGCTCGGGCACACGCTCTCCGTCATCGTGGTGAAGTCGGAGGCGGCCCGCAGGCTGGCTCCCCGGGATCTGGACGCGGCACTCGTGCAGGTCACGGACATCGAGTCGGTCGGCCGGCAGGCGCTGACGGAGATCCGTGAGGCGGTCACCGGCTATCGCGAGGGCAGCCTCGCCACGGAGCTGGACCGGGCCCGCTCGGCGCTGTCCGCGGCGCGGGTGGAGCCGGTCGTCCGGCAGTCGGGGCCGCCGCTGGTCCCGCAGACCGAGGCCCTGCTCGGCTGGGTGCTCCGCGAGGCCGTCACCAATGTCGTGCGCCACAGCGACGCGACGCGCTGCGAGATCACCGTCGACGGCACCGCGGACCTGGTCCGGCTGACCGTCTCGGACAACGGCACCGACGCCTCCCCGGCGGACCCCGAACCGGGCGTCGGCGGCACCGGCATCAAGGGCCTCACCGAACGCCTCGCGACGGCCGGCGGCTCCCTGCGGGCGGGCCGGACCGCGCGCGGCGGTTTCGAGGTGAGGGCCGAACTCCCGCTGGAGGCGGCCGACTTGACGGAGGCGTCGGTCTGAGGGACGGAACACCGCGCGGCGGCGGGCGGGCCCCCGTGGGCCGGCCCGCCGCCGGGCGGCCGGGGCTACGGTGCCCAGGGGGACGTGACGGCCCAGCTCACGTCGTCCGTCCACGAGGTGGCGCTGTCGAAGGCGTTCGAGCCTCCGTCGCTCGCTATGTAGACGTTGTGGTTGTAGTGCCGGAGGTATCGCGTCGGGTAGTTGTACGACGCGAACGAGGTCCCCGTACCGCTCTTGCCGGTCTGGGCGCAGAACGTGGCGTCCTGTCTGAACTGCGTGGTGCCGGTCATGGGTTGCCGGGAGAGCTGGTAGTTGAAGTGCCGCAGGAAGTCGCCCGGATAGTTCCGCGACTCGAAGGAGTAGCAGGAGCTGTCGGCGAGCCCCCGGCGGACGATCCAGGTGGCGTCGCCCTTGTCGAGGGCCGAACTGCTCGACGTGATCGTCGAGACGACCGCCGCGTTGTTCTGGTGGCGGATGTAGCCGGTCGTGCAGCACGAGGTGGTCGCGCGCAGCGAGATCTCGGACCCGGCCGTCAGCGAGCCCGTGCTGCCGGTCGAGCCGCCGTAGCCGATGGAGACGATGTTCGACTGCACCTGGTCGTCCGCGGCGTCCGTCGGGATGCCCGAGGTCATGACGCCCTCGAAGAAGGACCCGATGGAACCGTTGCTGTTGTCGCCGCCGGTGCCGAGGACGATCGCGCCTTCCTGGTGCATGGGCGAGTACCCTCCGGCGGTGGGTTCACCGCCGGAATAGGTGGTCGTGAGACTGCCCGATCGGGCGTTGCCGTATTTCAGCGCGAAATGGTCCTGACCGTTGTTCTTCAGCAAAGCGGTCACGAACGGCAGCGCACCGGTGCCGGTGTTCGACGTGTTCTTGCTGTATCCGGCGTCCGACTGGAAGAGCCCGTTCTCCAGGTCGGCCTGCACCCACGGGCCCTGGCCGTAACAGGGCGAGAACCAGCACTCGGTGCCGAAGTTGATCGCGTCCATGTGGCCGTTGCCGGTGTCGAGGTTGTTGGTCTCGGCGTTGCCGTAGTCGAAACAGCAGCTCCCGTTGACGTGGGTGCCGGAGGTCACCATGTACATCCCCTCGGCGGCACCGTTGGTGGCGACTCCCGAGGTGGAGTTGTCCCGGTAGCCCATGCCGGCGGAGATCTCCAGACCGTAGACCTGATGGCCGCCGGCGGTCACCGGCAGGGCGTCCGCGGGCGCCCCGACATCGGCGGCTCCCGCCCCGCCCGCACCCTCGATCGTGAGGTCGTTGTGGCGCGAGGACTGGTCGTAGATCTTCGTGACGATGCAGGTGGTGCCGCCGCAGAAGGAGTCCTGCGCCGCCGCGTTCGCGTACCCGCCGGCCGCGAGGAGACCGATGTTCGCGGTGGCGCTGTCGGAGGCGCGCTGCACCTGGTAGAGCGATCCGTTGTACGACGAGTAGAGCGCCCTGACGAGGCTGTGCGCGGCGACACAGGGGGTGCCGGCGGTGGCGTAGATGTCGCACGGGAGCGACCCCGCGGCGGTGGCCTGCGGCGCGCCGACGGCGAACGCGAGGACGGCCGCCATCACCGACAGCACGGCCAGGACTGTGTTCCTCAGGCGCTGTAAGCGCACGAAGGATGACAACACGGTGCACCTCTTCCGTTCCTGGTAGGACAGTGCGGGTGCCCGGTCGAAATACCGGACATCGTTCGATCGATATGCCGAACCAATTCCCGGTCGAAATTCCGAACGTTTGCGGAAAACGGCCCGGCTCGGGAATGGCCAAGGGGAGCGCTGAATTCCGAGGCGATTATTTGCCCGTGGCCGGGGGCCGTCAAGACGCGCGGACGGGGACGGGGACGATTTCCGGGGTCCGCCGGAACGCGCGGGGCGGGCCGCGGGACACCCCTCTCGCCTTACGCTTGGCCGCGTGAACGAGATGCCCCGGGACCACCGGCCCGCCAAGTCCGTCCGTGTCCTGCTCGCCGAGGACCAGCAGATGATGCGCGGGGCACTCGCTCTGCTGCTCGGGATGGAGCCGGACATCGAGGTGGTCGCGCAGGTGTCCGCGGGCGACGAGATCGTGGACGCGGTGCTGGTCGGCCGGCCCGATGTGGCCCTGCTGGACATCGAGTTGCCGGGGATGAGCGGACTGGACGCAGCCGCCGAACTGCGGGAGCAGGCGCCCGACTGCCGGGTGCTGATCCTCACCACCTTCGGCCGCCCGGGCTATCTGCGCCGGGCCATGGAGGCGGGCGCCGCCGGGTTCCTGGTCAAGGACGGACCCGTGGAGGAACTGGCCGAGGCGATCCGGCGGGTGCTGACCGGGGAGACCGTCATCGATCCGGCGCTCGCCGCCGCCGCGCTGAGCGCCGGCCCCAATCCGCTCACGGCCCGCGAGTGCGACGTGCTGAAGGCCTCGGTGGACGGTGCCACCGTCGCCGACATCGCCGGCAAGCTGCACCTCTCCGAGTCGACCGTCCGCAACTACCTCTCGTCCGCGATCGGCAAGACGGGCACCCGCAACCGCATGGAGGCGATGCGGGAAGCCCGTCAACAGGGCTGGCTGTAGGCCCTGTCCGGGCCGGTCACGACCGCGCGACCGCGCGCCGACCCGTCTCCGGTCCGGACGGTCCGACCGGTCCCGCGGTCCCGGCGGACCAGGCCGGCGCCAGGCTCTGCCCCGGGAGATCCTCAGGGCTTCGTCACCACCGCTTCCGCCGACCCGCGCCCCTTGCCCTCCGGTGCCACACACACGAACCAGTCGGACCGGGAACCGGCCACCTGCCAGATCAGGTTCGAGACGCCCGTGGGAAGCATGGTGCCCTGGTGAGCGACCCTCCGGGCCTTGACCGTCGTGCCCTCGTCCCAGGCGCAGGTGACCTCCTCGGCGGTCTGGGCGACCTTGCCGATCACGAGCCCCCGAGAAGGCACCTTCGCCCCCTTGGGCGCCTCGCCGTTCAACGGCAGCGAGAAGGCCTCGATGTCCTTGCCCGAGAACGATTCGTCCTTCGGGACCGCTCCGTCGATCACCGTCCTCGGAGGCCCTCCCTCCGGGATCAGTTTGACGAAGACCCATCGCTTGCCCGCGAGGTCCGAAGCGTTCCTGACACCCGTCGGCGTGACGCCGTACTGCCGCATCATCGTGCGCTGCTGCCGCGCCTCCGCCTCGTCCTTCGACGCCGGCCACATCTCCACGAGGACGCCCCAGCTTCTGCCGTGGTCGGTCCATTGCGTCACGAACGTCCCCCGTGGCCCGAGGGTCCGCCAGACCTGCGGCCGCCCGCGGTCGGGCGGCGTTACCCGCCTGGCGTGCTCACCGGCCGGCGCGACCCCCCGGGCATCGTCGCCCGTCCCGCCCGTCAGCGCCAGGGTCCCCGTGGACCCCGCGACGACCAGGGCGACCGCCGCCGCCGTCGCCCAGCGGCGCGCCCTGCGGCGCCGGCCGCCGCGCAGCACCGCCCGGCAGGGGGCCGTACCGATCTCGACCTCGTCCGCCGCCTCGGCCAGCAGGAAGGAGATGTCCGCGTCCGTCGCCGCCATGTCGTGATTCGTCTCCCGGTTCGCGCTCATCGGATCCGCCCTCCCTGCGCCATCGTGTTCGCCAGGCCCGGTACGACACGGAGTTTCGCGATCCCCTTGGCCGCGTTGCTCTTCACCGCGCCCACCGAGCAGCCCATCGCCTCGGCCGCCTGGCTCTCGCTCAGGTCCTCCCAGTAGCGCAGGACCACCGCCTCGCGCTGACGCGGGGGCAGCCCGGACAGCGCGGCGATCAGGGCGCCGCGGTCGTCGGCGCGCGCGATCGGGTCGGCGCTGTCGGGGACCTCGCGGCCGATCCCCGAGTCGTCCCTCGGCGCGAGGAACTCCTTGAGTCTTCTGCGGTGTCTTCGAGCGTGCGCGTTGATCATCATGCGCCGCACATACGCGTCCGGTTCATCGGCCGAGCCGACCCGGCGCCATGCCACGTAGACCTGCTCCAGTGTCGTCTGGACCAGGTCCTCGGCGGCGTGCTGCTCCCCCGTCAGCAGAAACGCCGTACGCATCAGCCGCGGCCAGCGACCGACCACGAAGCTCTGGAACTCCTCGTCCCGAGCCTGCTTCCGAACCCCCATGGGCACCTCCTAGTGACTCAAGGAGTCCACAGGAACCTGAATTCGTTGCCTCACCGCCGTGACATCGTCCGGGGCAGCCACACGAACATCAGGACGGCCCCGGCGAGCAGCATCACGCCGCTGACGCGGAACGCCAGCGCGTACCCGGCGGTCAGCGCCTCCCCGGCGACGCTGCCCCCGGTACGGGCCGCGGCGATCGTGGACATGACCGCGAGCCCCAGGGAACCGCCCATCACCCGCGAGGTGTTGACCAGGCCCGAGACCACCCCCGCGTCCTCCGGCACCGCACCCGAGGTCGCGATCGCGGCCAGCGGTGTCGCGGCCAGACCGGCGCCCGCCATCATCAGGACGCCGGGCAGCATGATGGCCGTGACGTACGGGCCGTCCGCCGTCATGGTCGACTGCCAGCCGAAGCCGGCCGCGGCCAGGAGCGTGCCGAGGACCGCCACGTTGCGCGCGCCGACGACCGGCATGAGGCGGGGCGCCGACTTCGAGCCGATGACCACGGCGAGCGAGCTCGGCACCAGGGCGAGGCCCGCGCCGAGCGGCGAGTAGCCGAGCACGTTCTGCGCGTACAGCGTCATGAAGAACCACATGCAGAACATCGCCGAGCCGGAGACGAACATGGCCGCGTTCGCCGACGCCACCGAGCGCAGCCGCAACAGCTTCAGCGGCATCAACGGCGCCTTGGTCCGCGCCTCGACGGCCAGGAAGACCCCGATGAGCGCCGCTCCCGCGCACAGCGGTACGAGCGTCGCCGCCGCGGTCCAGCCCTCGGCCTCCGTCTGCACGATCCCGTACGCCAAGGTCGCGAGTCCCGCGGTCACCAGGAGCGCGCCCGGCAGGTCGAGCCGCCGCCCGTCCCCGGCCCGGCTCTCCACCAGCCGGTACGCCGCGCCGGCCAGCACGATCGCGCCGACGGGTACGTTGATGAGGAGCACCCAGCGCCACGACAGCCCGTCGACCAGCAGTCCGCCGACGAGCCCGCCCGCCGCGCCGCCACCCGCTCCCACGGCGGTCCAGGTCGCGATGGCCCGCGCGCGTGCGGGACCCTCGGGGACGGCCGACGTCAGGATCGTCAGGGTCGAGGGGGCGAGCACCGCGGCCCCCAGGCCCTGCGCGGCGCGCGCCAGGAGCAGGTGGGTGCCCTCCTGGGCGAGGCCGCCGGCGGCCGAGGCGAGCGTGAAGAGCGCGAGACCCACCAGGAACATCCGCTTGCGCCCGTACAGGTCACCGGCCCGCCCGCCGAGGAGCATGAATCCGGCGAAGGCGATGGAGTAGGCGTTCACCACCCACTGCAGTCCGGGGGCGCTCAGCCCCAGGTCCGTGCGCATGGAGGGCAGGGCCACGTTGACGACGGACACGTCCAGGACGACCAGGAACTGTCCGGCACACGCGAGCGCGATCACCACCCAGGTGGGCGGGGCGGTACGGTCGGTCGTCCGGATGTCTTCAGCGGCTCGGAGCATGGCTGTCATGCTCTCAACCCACCGACGCTCCTTGCATCGGTATTTCGGCGCAGCCGGACGTAGGGCACCGGACCTAGGGCGTGCCCGCGACGTCGCGTCCGCCCGGCAGGTCCTACGGCCTGCGCAGCAGCGTGACCACCGCCGCGCCGCCCAGTCCGATGTTGTGGGCGAGCCCGACCCGTGCCCCCTGGACCTGGCGCGCCTCGGCCTGTCCCCGCAGCTGCCAGACCAGTTCGACCACTTGAGCGATCCCGGTGGCCCCCAGGGGGTGGCCCTTGGAGATCAGCCCGCCGGAGGGATTCACCACCCAGCGTCCGCCGTACGTCGTCGCCCCGGACTCGACGAGTTCGCCCGACTCCCCCTCCGCGCACATGCCGAGCGCCTCGTAGGTCAGCAGTTCGTTGACGGAGAAGCAGTCGTGGAGCTCCACGACGTCCACGTCCTCGATGCCGAGCCCGGAGCGCTCGTACACCCGGCGCGCGGCCTCCCGCGACATCGGCCGGCCGACGACGTCGATGCAGGAGCCGGAGGCGAAGGACTCCTCGGTGTCGGTGGCCATCGCCTGCGCGACGATCTCCACCGCCTTGTCCTCCAACGCGTGCCGCTCGGCGAACCGTTCGGACACGACGACGGCCGCGGCGGCTCCGTCGGAGGTGGGCGAGCACTGGAGTCTGGTCAGCGGCCGGTGGACGGCCTTGGCGGCGAGGATCTCGTCGACGGAGTACACGTCCTGGAACTGGGCGTAGGGGTTGTGCGCCGAGTGGCGGTGGTTCTTGGCGCCGACGGCGGCGAGCTGGGCCTCGGTCGTGCCGTACCGCTCCATGTGCTCGCGGGCCGCGTCGCCGAAGATCTGCGCGGTGGGCGGCGACATCTCGAAGCCGTGCCGGGCGGCCATGATCCCGTAGTGGCGGGCGACGGGCGACGTGGAGAAGTCGCCGCCGTCGGCGCCCGACCCGAGCGATCCCCGCTTCATCTTCTCGAAGCCCAGCGCCAGGACGCAGTCGCTGATGCCGCCCTCCACGAACTGCCGGGCCAGCATCAACGCGCTCGCCCCGGTGGCGCAGTTGTTGTTCACGTTGTAGACGGGCACGCCGGTCAGGCCGAGTTCGTAGGCGGCCCGCTGACCGGCGGTGGACGGCTGGAAGCAGTAGCCGACGGGGACCTGTTCCACGTCCGTGTAGGAGATCCCCGCGTCGGCCAGGGCGTTGGAGCCGGCCTCGCGGACCATGTCCCAGTACTGCCACTCCCGGGTCTCGGGCTTCTCGAACCTGGTCATACCGACACCGACGACGTACGTCCTCATGGCGCTCCTAGTCCCGTGGCAGACCGAGCAGGCGCTCGGCGACGACATTGAGCTGGACCTGGGTGGTGCCGCCCGCGATGGTCAGGCACCGGGAGAGCAGGAACCCGTGCACGGCGCGCTTGCCGGGGCCCTCGCACAACGCGCCTTCGGGACCGAGGAGTTCGAGCGCGAGTTCGGCGACCTTCTGCTGGTGCGCGGTCTGCACCAGTTTGCGGACGGAGGCGCCCGCGCCCGGCTCCACGCCGGAGACCCGGCGGAGGGTGGTGCGCAGCGTGATGCAGGCCAGGGCGTGCGCCTCGGCCAGCAGCGCCCCCAGCCGGGGGCCGTCGACGTCGGCCGGTATCAGCGCCTCCAGGCCGGTGTCGAAGGTCAACTGGTCGGCCATGTGGACGCGTTCGTTGCCGAGCGTGTTGCGGGCGACCCGCCAGCCGTCGTCGACCTCGCCGACGACCGCGTCCGCGGGCAGCAGTACGTCGTCGAACCAGACCTCGTTGAAGAGGGAGTCCCCGGTGATCTCCTTCAGGGGGCGGATGTCGATGCCCTCCGTGGTCTTCATGTCGACGACGAAGTAGGTGAGCCCCTTGTGCTTGGGCGCGGCCGGGTTCGTCCGGGCGAGGAGGATCCCGTGGTCGGCCCACTGCGCCGCGCTCGTCCACACCTTCTGGCCGTTGATCCGCCATCGCCCGTCGGCGGTGCGCTCGGCGCTGGTGCGCAGCGAGGCGAGGTCGGATCCGGCGCCGGGCTCGGAGAAGAGCTGGCACCACAGGACATCGCCGCGCAGGGTGGGCAGCAGATAGCGCTCCTGCTGCCGCCGGGTCCCGTGCGCGATGAGGGACGGCACGACCCAGGTCGCGATCCCCAGGTCGCTGATCCGCACTCCGGCGGCGGTCAGCTCCTGCTGCACGGCGAGCTGTTGGACCGGGCCCGCGCCGAGGCCGTACGGCGGGGGCAGATGCGGGGCGGCGTAGCCGGTGGGCGCCAGGGCCCGGCGGACCTCGGCCGGGCCGAGCCCGCGCACCCGGTCGGTCACCGCACGGGCCTCGGCCCGGTACGCGGACGCCTCCGGCGGCAGCTCCAGGCGCAGTTCCCGCCGTACGCCGTCGCGCGCGAGCCGTACGGCCCGTCGCAGGTGTCCGCTCCCGGCGCCGAGCAACTGCCGTGCCACCAGGGCCCGGCGCAGATACAGATGGGCGTCGTGCTCCCAGGTGAACCCGATGCCGCCGAGGATCTGGACGCAGTCCTTGGCGCAGGAACCGGCGGCGTCGAGGGCGGTGCCGGCGGCGAGCGCGGCCACCAGTTCCCGTACACCGGGCGGCTCCTGTGCGGCGCGTGCCGCGTCCCAGGTGAGCGCTCTCGCCTGTTCCAGCCGCAGCAGCATGTCGGCGCACAGGTGCTTGACGCCCTGGAATTGTCCGATCGGGCGGCCGAACTGCTCGCGGACCCTGGCGTGCCCGGCGGCCGTCTCCAGCGACCAGGCCGCGGTGCCGCAGGCGTCGGCGGCGAGGACGACGGCGGCGAGGTCCGGGACCAGCGACGGGCCGACCGCGAGGACGCGGTCGGCGGGGACCCGTAACCCTCGGGCCCGGACCTCGGCGGTCGCCCGGGTCGGATCGGCACTCTCGTGCGGCCGGACGGCCAGGCCGGCGGCGTCCACCACCACCCAGAGCGTGCCGCCGGGCGCGGCGCCCGCATCGGCAGCCGAAGCGGGAGCGGCACCCGCGCCGGAGGCCGGGGCGGCCACGGCACCCGCATCGGAAGCCGAGGCGGCCACAGCACCCGCGCCGGAAGCCGAGGCGGCCGCGGTGCCCCCGCCGGAGGCCGGATCCGGCGGCGCGCCCGATCCGGAGGCCGGAGCGGCCCCGCTGCCCGCGTCGCGGAGGCGGCCGGGCCCGGCGATCGTCGCCGCCAGCACGAGCACGTCCGCGTCGGCTCCGGACAGCACGGGCGGCGCCGTCCCGTCCAGCACGTATCCGCCGTCCACCGCCAGAGCCGTCAGGGAACCGGCGCCGAACGCGACGGCACCGATGCGCTCCCCGCACCCCAGGGCCCGTACGAGATCGGCGCGCCCTGAACTCCGTACGGAATCACCCGATAAAACCGATAGACCCGGTTCAGCCGCCGGTTCCGCCGCCAGCACCGCCGACGCCAGGACGTTCGCCACGAAGGGTCCGGGCAGCGCCGCCCGCGCGGCCTCCTCCACGACGACGGCGAGGTCGACCAGGCCGCCGCCGCCACCCCCGTACGCCTCGGGCAGGTGCACGGCGAGCAGCCCCTGCGCCGCCAGCGCGTCCCAGAACGGAGGCCTGCCGCCGCCCGGCACGTCCAGGAGTTTGCGGACCTCCTCGGGCGGCACGGCGCGGGCGATCCAGCCGCGCACGGCCTCGGCCAGCTCCCCTTGCTCCGGCGTGACCGCGATGCCCATGCATGCCTCCCCAAAGGCCCAAGGTGCGTGGATCGGCGCCAGACTAGAACACGTTCCATTCTGACGATAGGTCAGATACCCATGGATCGGTCAAGGATTCGTTAGTACGCCGAAGCATCGGAATAGTTGCCCGGGCACACCGGGTTCCCTCTGCACGTACCTCGCGTGGATCACCCGACCGACGCCCCCGCATCCCTATGGATCACCCGGCCGACCGTCCCCCCGCATCCGCACGGACCCCCTCGCTCCGCTCCCGAGAGCTCCCTTCGCTACGGCCTGGAGGCCCCCCTCAATGACGCACACGACGACCGGCCGGCCCGCGCCGAGGCCCGGCGCCGCGACCGTCCCGGTGCTCGCCTTCGCGGGCATCGTTGTCGCGGTGATGCAGACCCTGCTCGTCCCGGTCATCAAGGATCTGCCGACGCTGCTGGACACCGCTCCCAGCAACGCCACCTGGGTCCTGACCTCGACCCTGCTCGCGGGTGCCGTGGCCACCCCGATCATGGGCCGCCTCGGCGACCTCTTCGGCAAGCGGCGCATGCTGCTGACCAGCCTGTCCATCATGGTGATCGGCGCCCTGATCAGCGCGCTGACCAGCACCCTGCTGCCGATGATCGTGGGCCGTTCGCTCCAGGGCTTCGCGATGGGCGCGATCCCGCTCGGCATCGGCCTGATGCGCGACCTGCTCCCCCGCGAGAAGCTCGGCTCCGCGATGGCCCTGATGAGCTCCTCGATCGGCGTCGGCGGCGGACTCGCGCTGCCCGCCGCGGCCCTCGTCGCCCAGCACGCGAACTGGCACGCCCTCTTCTACGGCGCCGCCGGCCTCGGCGTCCTCTCGATCGTCCTCACCCTCCTCGTCGTGCCGGAGTCCCCGATGCGGGCCAAGGGCACCTTCGACGTACTCGGCGCGATCGGCCTGTCCATCGGACTCGTGCTCTTCCTGCTGCCGATCACCAAGGGCAGCGACTGGGGCTGGACCGCGCCCACCACGCTCGGCCTGTTCGGCGCGTCGATCGCCGTCCTGCTCCTGTGGGGCGTGATGGAGCTCCGCCTGAAGGCCCCGCTGGTCGATCTGCGCACCACGGCCCGCCCCGCCGTCCTCTTCACCAACCTCGCCTCGATCATGGTCGGCGTCTCGTTCTACGTCGTCTCGCTGGTCCTGCCGCAACTGCTCCAGCTCCCGAAGTCCACGGGCTACGGCCTCGGCCAGTCGATGGTGAGCGCGGGTCTGCTCGTCATGCCGCTCGGCCTGACGATGATGGTCACGGCGCCCGTGTACGCCCGTCTGTCGGCGAAGTACGGCCCGAAGGTCACCCTGATCATCGGCATGGTGATCATCGGAATCGGCTACGGCGCCGGACTCGGCCTGATGAGCGCCGCCTGGCAGTCGCTGGTCATCGCGGTGATCCTCGGCGCGGGCATCGGCCTCGCCTACTCCTCGCTGCCCGCCCTGATCATCGGTTCGGTCCCGGCCTCGGAGACGGGCGCGGCCAACGGTCTGAACACCCTGATGCGGTCCATCGGCACATCGGTGTCGAGCGCCGTCATCGGCATGGTGCTCGCCAACACGGCGCACCACGTCGGCGGGGTCGCCGTCCCGACCATGCGCGGCTTCCACGTGTCCTTCCTGATCGCCACGGGCGCGGTCGCGGTCGGCGTGCTGATGGCGCTGTTCCTGCCGGGCCGCCGCCCGGCCACCAAGCCCTCGCTGCTGGCGAGCAGCGAGGAGGACGCGGCGCTGGAGCGGGCGCACGAGGTACTCGGCGGTTTCCGCGGCCGGGTGCTGGACGCCGACGGCGGCCCGGTCCCCCGCGCCAAGGTCACCCTGATCGACCGGCGCGGCCGCCAGGCGGGCGCCACCCTCTCCGCCGAGGACGGCAGCTACGCGCTCGCCGTGCCGGACCGGGGCGCGTACGTGCTCGCCGCACGGGCCGCCGGACACGGCCCGCTCGCCTCGTCGGCCACGCACACGGGCGACGACCGGCCGGTCGCCCTCGACCTGTCGCTCCCGGGCGAGAACGCCGACGTCACGGCCTGACGCGCGGGCTCCCCGCGAGTGATCATCGCCACCCCCGCCGCCCACGCGGCGGGGGTGTGGTGCACGATGCTGCGCGTACCCGTTGTTCGCACCGATGGAGTTCGCACCGATGGAGGGAAACCCCATGTCCTCGGCACCCAAGCCCGAGATCCTCGCCGCCTTCGAGGCCGCGAAGGGGTTCATGCCGCGCGGTGAGGGTCTCGCGCTCCACGAGGCCGCGGTCGCGGCCGGACGGCTCGGGCTGCCGCTCCTGGAGGTCGGCACCTACTGCGGCCGTTCCACGATCCTGCTCGCGGACGCGGCCCGCGAGGCCGGGGTGACCGCCATCACGGTCGACCACCACCGGGGCAGCGAGGAGCAGCAGCCGGGCTGGGAGTACCACGACCCGTCCACGGTCGACCCGGAGATCGGCCTGATGGACACGCTCCCCACCTTCCGCCGCACCCTGCACCGGGCGGGCCTGGAGGAGCACGTGGTCGCGCTCGTCGGCCGCTCGCCGCAGATCGCCGCGTTCTGGGGCACGCCCCTCGGCCTCGTCTTCATCGACGGCGGCCACACCGACGAGCACGCGAGCGGCGACTACGAGGGCTGGGCGCCGCATGTCGCCGAGGGCGGCCTCCTCGTCATCCACGACGTGTTCCCGGACCCCGTCGACGAGTTCACCGGCCAGGCGCCGTACCGCGTCTACCTCCGGGCCCTGGAATCGGGCGCGTTCACCGAGACCTCGGCGACCGGCTCACTGCGCGTACTGCGGCGAACCGGAGCAGGGATCTGAGCGCACGGTTAGAGTCGCTGACGTGTCGTACGTAGGCCCAGACTTCGAACCGCCCCGACCCCGCCGTTCCCGGCGAGGTCCGCTCACCGTCGCGCTCGCCGCGCTCGTACCCGGCGCACTGGCCGGATACCTGGTGTGGCAGGCCGTGGGAGACGACTCGGGGGGCGGGTCCGACCGGGCCGTCTCCCCGGCCTCGTCCTCCGCGCCCGGCTCCGACTCCCCTTCCGCGCCGGCGTCCGCCTCCACGAAGGACGACGGCAAGCCGAGTAGGTCCTCGGCACCCCCCTCGTCCTCCTCCTCGCCCTCGTCCTCGAAGCCCGCCGCGTCCGGCTCCCTCAAGGGCAAGGTCATCGTCATCGACCCGGGGCACAACCCCGACAACTTCCAGCATGCGTCCGAGATCAACCGCAAGGTGAACATCGGAACGAACTGGAAAGAGTGCGACACCACCGGCACGTCGACCAACGCGGGTTACACGGAAGCCCGGTTCACCCTCGACGTCGCGCACCGGATGCGGGCCATCCTCGAAAAGCAGGGCGCCACGGTGAAGTTGACCCAGGACGGCGACCGCTCCTTCGGCCCCTGCGTCGACGAGCGCGCCCGTATCGGCAACGCGGCGCACGCGGACGCGGTCGTCTCCCTGCACGCCGACGGATCGGCGGCCGGCAACCGCGGCTTCCACGTGATCCTTCCGGCATCCGTGCACGCGGGGGCCGCCGACACCCGCCCGATCGTCTCCGCCTCCCGCGACCTCGGCGAGCACATCGCCGGCCTGTTCGTCCGCGAGACGGGCAGCGCACCCTCCAACTACGTCGGTGACGGCACCGGACTGGTGGTCCGTAAGGATCTCGGCGGTCTCAATCTGTCAACGGTTCCGAAGGTGTTCATCGAGTGCGGCAACATGCGCGATACGAAGGACGCTGCGCTGCTCACCAGTGGCGCCTGGCGAGAGAAAGCGGCACGGGGGATCTCTGAAGGAATCGTTGGTTTCCTGCACGGGTAGTGATCTACGGTCCCAACCCGGCGGACACCCTGATCGTCCGGACGATAGTGTCGTCCGTACGATAAAGGGCCACCCCCCGTGCTTCACACCGAGTCCCGACAACGGCACCATGTTCGGCGACACGGCGTACTGCGATGCCTCACCGACGACGAGACGACTGACGAAGGACCTGAAGTGAATATCCGCTCCCTCACTCGAGGCGACGGCGTGGTGATCGGAGCAGCGGTGTTGCTCTTCATCGCGTCTTTCCTGCACCTCTACTCCGTTTCCGGGTACAGCCTGGACACGAACGCCTGGGACAACCTCGGTTACGGCCTCGGCGTCTACATGGGCGGGGTCGTCGGCGCCGCCCTGATCGTGATCAACCGGTGCCTGCCGCAGCCGCGCAAGGTGCTCGGGCTCGACCTGGGCGCGGTCGGCGTGGCGTTCACGGTTCTCGTCGCGTGGACCCTGTTCTGGTCGCTCGTGGACGTCGGCCAAGGCGCGAGCGCCGCCGCAGGTCTCATCCTCGGCTTCATCGCCGCCCTCGTCCTGGCCGGCGCGGCCGTCGCGACCCCGCTCGTCCCCGCCCTCCAGGCCGCCCTCACGGGTGCCCCGACGGCGATCGCCCCGGCGCCCTACGGCGGTCAGCCGCAGGGCGGTTACGGCTACCCGGGCGCCTCGCAGCCCGGTCAGCCCGGCCAGCAGCCCTACGGCGCCCAGCCCTCCCAGCCCTCCCAGCCCACGCAGCCGTTCGGCGGACAGCCGAGCCAGCCGTCGGCTCCGCAGACGCAGTCGCCGGCCCAGGACTTCTCGCCGTTCTGGTTCGCCGTCCCGGTCGCCCGGCCGCTCTTCTCGGAGGACGGCGCCTCGTCGCCGATCGCCGAACTGGCGCCGGGCACCTGGTACCTGGCCGTCGAGCAGCGTGGTGCGACCATCGTGGCGCAGACCCAGGACGGCCGTCGTGGTGTGCTGCAGGACACCTCGGGGATCCAGCGCGGCTGATCCGCTCCTCGTTCTCGCGACGGCCCCTCGCCCTTTCCGGCGAGGGGCCGTTGTCGTACAGTCGCAGCACGCCAGGAACTGACGGATCGTCAGAATTCTGCTTCTGGAGGTGCCATGCGGCTCGGTCTCGCGCTCGGCTACTGGGGGCGCGGTCCCTCGGCGGACCATGTGCCGCTCGCCCAGGAGGCGGAGCGGCTCGGCTATCACTCGGTGTGGACCGCGGAGTCCTGGGGCTCGGACGCGTTCACCCCGCTCACCTGGATCGCCGCGCGGACCACGCGCATCCGGCTCGGCACGGCCGTCGCGCAGATGGCCGCCCGCTCCCCCACCACGACCGCGATGCACGCGCTCACGCTCGACCATCTCTCCGGCGGGCGCATGATGCTCGGCCTCGGCCTGTCGGGGCCCCAGGTCGTCGAGGGCTGGTACGGACGGCCGTTCCCGAAGTCGCCGCTGACCGCGACCCGGGAGTACGTCGACGTCGTACGCCAGGTCCTGCGGCGCAAGGGACCGGTCGAGCTGGACGGCCGCTTCCACTCCCACCCGTACCGGGGTGCCGACGGCACGGGGCTCGGCAAGGCGCTGAAGCCGATCACGCATCCGCTGCGGGCCGAACTGCCGCTCCTGCTCGGCGCCGAGGGGCCGAAGAACATCGCGCAGACGACCCGGATCGCCGACGGCTGGCTGCCGCTGTACTGGTCGCCGACCCGTCCTCAGGCGTACGAGGCCTCGCTCACCGACCTGCCCGAGGGCTTCCTCGTCGCGCCGATGGCCCGTGCGCACGTCTGTGACGACGTCGCCGAAGGGCTGCTGCCGGTCAAGGCGATGCTCGGCTTCTACATCGGCGGGATGGGGCACGCGGCCCGCAACTTCCACGCCGATCTGATGGCCCGGATGGGCTTCGGGGAAGAGGCCCGCAGGATCCAGCGGCTGTTCCTGGAAGGACGCCGGGAAGAGGCCGTCCTGGCCGTCCCCGACGCCTTCGCGGACGAGATCTCCCTCGTCGGACCGCGTGAACGCATCGCCGAGCGACTGGAGTCGTGGCGCAAGGGCCCGGTGACCGACCTGCTGGTGCTGTCCCCGGATCCCCGCACCCTGCGCGTGCTGGCCGAGCTGAACTCCTAGGGAGGGTACGGCCGTTCCCTCCCGCTTCGGCCCGCCCCGGGCCCGGCGGCCGTGCCACCCTGCGGGAGCCGTTCGGGTTTCATCCGGGAACGACGGGCAATCCGCTGGTCATGTCCCCTAGATATCGCAACGGTTCGAATCAGGCGGGGACGGTCATCGCGATCGTCGCGGACGTCATGGCCGTCATCCTCGGTCTCTGGATCCTGATGTATCTGCTCGACGCCAATCGTGGCAACGACCTCGTGCAGTTCATCCACAACACCGCGGCCTGGCTCGCCGGCTGGTCGCGCGACCTGTTCACCTTCGACAAGGAGTGGGCGCGTGTCGTCGCGGGCTACGGTCTCGCCGCCGTCGTCTATCTGTTCATCGGCCACGCGGTGGCCAACCGCATCCACCGTCACTGACCGGCACCGAAACGGCCGGGAACACCCGAAGAGTCCTAAGAGTTCAACGAGTTCGAAGAATCCGGAGCGTCCGGACGGTCCGAGAAACGGGGACCGTCCGGACCTTCAGCGGGTCGGCGTGCAGCAGTCGGGATCCAGGCCGGCCGGCAGACGCTCGCCGCCGAACACCGCGCAGGTGGGCTCGTCGCCGCCCAGTGCGGCGACCGCGAGGAGCAGGGAACCCGCCGTCCAGGTGGTGAGCTCCTCGGGCCAGACGGCCCGGTCCTCGAAGACGTAGCCCGTCCAGTACAGACCGGACTGCGGATCGCGCAGGTGCTGGATGGACTGGAGGATCTCCAGGGCACGGTCCGACTCACCCATCACCCAGAGCGCCAGGGCGAGTTCGGCCGATTCGCCGCCGGTCACCCACGGGTTGGGAACCACGCAGCGCACCCCGAGACCGGGCACCACGAAGCGGTCCCAGCCCTCCTCTATGCGGGACTTGGCCTCGGCGCCCGTCAACGCGCCCCCGAGCACCGGGTAGTACCAGTCCATGGAGTAGCGGTCCTTGTCGAGGAACCGCTCCGGGTGCAGCCGGATGGCGTGCCGCAGCGCGCCGACGGCCAGCTCCCAGTCGGGCTGCGGCTCTTCGCGCTGCTCGGCGACGGCGAGGGCGCAGCGCAGCGCGTGGTGGACCGACGAACTCCCGGTCAGCAGCGCGTCGTCGACCGGCGTTCCGTCGTCCTCGCGCTTCCAGCCGATCTGTCCGCCGGGCTGCTGGAGCCGCAGCACGAACTCCACGGCCGCGTAGACGGCGGGCCACATGCGGTCCAGGAAGACGTCGTCGCCGGTCGCCAGGTAGTGGTGCCAGACACCCACCGCGATGTACGCGCAGAAGTTGGTCTCACGGCCGCGGTCGGTGACGTCCTCGAAGTCCCCGTCGGCGTAGGCCGCGTACCAGGACCCGTCCTCGTTCTGGTGCCGTGCCAGCCACTCGTAGGCCCGCTCGGCGGCCTCGTGCTCGCCGGCCGCGTCGAGTGCCATGGCGGCCTCGGTGTGGTCCCACGGGTCGAGGTGGTGGCCGCGGAACCACGGGATGGCTCCGTCGGGGCGCTGCACCGCGAGGATCCCGCGCACCGTGGCGGCGGCCTCCTCCGCGGTGAGGACCCCGGGCAGGACGAGGTGTTCGGTCCGCCGGGGAGTGGTCACGTGGCGTCCGCCTCGGAAGCGGCCTGCGCGGAGTCCGACGTGCCGGCGAGCGCCGGCAGGTGGGGCTTGGTCGCGTACGCCACGAAGCTCTTGCCGATCAGCGGGTTCAGCGCCTGCTCGACGACCCGGGTGGCCAGCGGCTTCTTCATGATGTCCCAGACCAGCAGCTTGTGGTACGCCCGCACGGGCAGCGCCTTGTCGTTGTCGACGCCGAACGCGCACTTCAGCCACCAGTACGGCGAGTGCAGCGCGTGCGCGTGGTGCGAGCCGTAGGGCCGCAGACCGGCCTCGCGGATCTTCCCGAGCAGTTCGTCCGCCTTGTAGATGCGGATGTGGCCGCCCTCGACCTCGTGGTAGGCGTCGGACAGTGCCCAGCAGACCTTCTCCGGGCCGTAGCGCGGCACGGTGATGGCGATGCGTCCGCCCGGCTTGAGCACGCGGACCATCTCGGCGAGGACGCCCTTGTCGTCGGGGATGTGCTCCATGACCTCGGAGATGATCACGACGTCGAAGGACTCGTCGGGGAAGGGCAGCGCGAGCGCGTCGCCTTCCATGGCCGTCGCGGTGGCCCCGGCGGGCGCCTCCCCGGCCTCCTTCATCGCCGCGAACCACTTCGCGACCTCGCGGATCTCCTCGCCGTTCTGGTCCAGCGCCACGACCTGCGCGCCGCGCCGGTAGCACTCGAACGCGTGCCGGCCGGCACCGCATCCGAGGTCCAGGACGCGGTCGCCGGGGGCGAGCGGGAACCGGGAGAAGTCGACGGTCAGCACGTGGCCCTGCTTTCGCGGTTGGCTGCAACTAGTTCTACGGCGGCGGGAGTGGCTTCCGCGGCCTCGGCGCGGTCGGGTCCCGGGGTCGCCGGGGAGCCGCCGCGCCCGTCGGTGCCCGCGGCGGCCGCGCGCGAGCGGAGCCGGGACGCGGGGAGGGCCATCGCCGCACGGTAGTGGGCCACCGTGCCCTCGGCCGCCTTGGCCCAGGTGAAGCGCGCGAGGACGCGCTCGCGCCCGGCGGCGCCGAGCCGTGCCCGCAGCGCGGGGTCGCCGAGGAGCCGGCCGAGGGCCGCCGCCAGCGCTCCCGGGTCGCCCGGCGGAACCGCGAGGCAGGTCTCGCCGTCGGGGCCCGCGACCTCCGGGATCGCTCCGCCGGTGGTGGCCACCAGCGGTGTCCCGGTGGCCATGGCCTCGGCGGCGGGCAGCGAGAAGCCCTCGTACAGGGAGGGCACGCAGGCGACCTCGGCCGAGCGGACGAGGTCGACGAGTTCGGCGTCGGAGATGCCCTTGACGAACTCGACGGCGCCGTCGAGGCCGTACCGCTCGATGGCCTGGGCGACCGGGCCGTCCTCGGCGCGCTTGCCGACGACGACGAGGTGCGCGCCCGGGTGTTCGGTCCGCAGCTTCGCGAGCGCCTCGACGAGGAACACCAGACCCTTGAGGGGTACGTCGGCGCTGGACGTGGTGACGATGCGGCCCGGCACCTGGGGCACGGACGGATCCGGCGAGAAGAGGTCGGTGTCCGCGCCGATGTGGACGACGTGGATGCGCTCCTGCTCGACCCTCAGGTGGTCGACGATCTCCTGACGGGAGGTTCCGGAGACGGTGAGCACGGACGGCAGGCGGCGCGCGACGCGCTTCTGCATGCGGGTGAAGGCGTACCAGCGGCGGACGGAGGCGCGTCGCTGCCAGCCCTCGGCGGCGTCCAGTTCGAGCTGCCGGTCGACGGTGATGGGGTGATGGATGGTGGTGACCAGCGGGGCGCCGACGTCCCCGAGGAGGCCGTAGCCGAGGGTCTGGTTGTCGTGGACGACGTCGAACTCGCCGCGCCGGGCCCGCAGATGACGGCGGGCGCGCAGCGAGAAGGTCAGCGGCTCGGGGAAGCCGCCGGTCCACATCGTGCCGACCTCGAGGGCGTCGATCCAGTCGCGGTACTCGTCGCGCCCGGGGGTGCGGAAGGGATCGGGCTGGCGGTACAGGTCCAGGCTGGGCAGCTCGGTGAGACTCAGGGCGGGCAGGCCCTCGTCGAGCACGGGGTAAGGCTGGGAGCCGATGACCTCGACGCGGTGCCCGAGGCGGGCGAGTTCGCGGGAGAGATGCCGTACATAGACACCCTGGCCGCCGCAGAACGGGTTTCCCTTGTACGTGAGGAGCGCGATGCGCAGGGGTCGGTCCCTGTCGGCTGCCGCGCCCTTCCCGGGGTCCGCCTCCATGGCCTCAGCGGTCACTTCCGGTCCCCTTCTCCCTGCACTTTCCCGCGAGATTACGCCGGGACGCTAATCTAGAACAAGTTTCAGACTTGATCGTTCACGGAGCACTGAATCTACCGGCAGGTAGCGCCGCTGTGAGCGGTGGATCAGGTGATTCACGCCACGACCGGGCGGCTGGATCGCCTGGTTCACCCGGTGGTGTCACGCCCTGCCGGGCCGGCTCGTCGCTCCCCCTCGCTGATGTCACGGAACGGACCCATGCCTGCGGAAGCCAAGGCGGACTCGAACAACGCGCGACCGGCGCCGGGGGCCAGCACGCCCGCCGCGTCCTCCGGCGGCGCGCACAGCCGGCCGCACTCCATCGCGCATCCCGCCTCTCCGCCGCTCACCCAGCGGCAGGAGGCGCGCCGCCGCCGGATCCTGCACGCGAGCGCGCAGCTCGCCAGCCGGGGCGGTTTCGACGCCGTGCAGATGCGCGAGGTCGCGGAGTCGTCGCAGGTCGCTCTCGGCACCTTGTACCGCTACTTCCCCTCGAAGGTGCATCTGCTGGTCGCCACGATGCAGGACCAGCTCGAGCACATGCACGGCACGCTGCGCAAGAAGCCTCCGGCCGGGGACACGGCCGCCGAGCGGGTGGCGGAGACCCTGATGCGGGCGTTCCGCGCCCTCCAGCGGGAGCCGCACCTGGCCGACGCGATGGTCCGCGCGCTCACTTTCGCGGACCGCAGTGTCAGTCCCGAGGTCGACCAGGTCTCGCGGCAGACCACGGTGATCATCCTGGACGCGATGGGCCTCGACGACCCGACGCCGGACCAGCTCTCCGCCGTCCGGGTCATCGAGCACACCTGGCATTCGGCCCTGATCACCTGGCTCTCGGGCCGTGCCTCGATCGCCCAGGTCAAGATAGACATCGAGACGGTCTGCCGCCTGATCGACCTGACCGGCCCGGACGACCGGTAACTCCGGTACGAACGGAAGCACCCGTACGAGGAGGAGCGCCGGAAGGAACGGGTGCGCCCGTGCCAACGGAGTCGCCGGAACGAACGGGTGCGCCCGTGCCAACGGGAACGCCGGCACGAACGGGTGCTGGTGTGCCGCTCCTAGCCCACCCGCTCCAGGCCGCTCCAGCTCCGGCCGATCGCCGTCTCTGCCGCCCAGCGCTCCAGCAGCCGTCGCGCCTCCGGCTCCGGGGCCGCGAGCGACACCGCCTGGGCGCCCTCCTGCTGATGGGTGCCCTCGCTGCAGCAGGCGCACAGGACGCGTACGGCACTGGCGGGCTCGGCGCCGAAGCCGTGCTCGGTGAACAGGGCGAGCAGGGCTTCCAGGTCCCCCGCCTCGCCGGCGGCGACCGTCACCTCCAGGGTCGGCAGCGGCGAGGGCTCGAAGAGCGTGAGCTCGTCGAACACCGGGTACGCCGTGCCCTCGTAGACCCGTTCGCCCTTGGGTTCGCCGTCGTGCACGACGATCTCGCCGTACCGCCGCCCGCCCGTGACGGGCACGTTCATCACGCGCCCCCGGGTCGGGCACAACCGCTCGATCCACACGACCTCCCGCTCCCCGTCGGTGTCCAGCCGTACGCACGCGGCGCCGAAGCGGCCCGCGATCTCGCCCTCCCCCTCGGGGATCTCGATGCCGAAGCCGGCCCAGGCGTCGCGGGCCGTCGCCCAGTCCCGCAGGATCGTGGCGGCGATGCCGAGGTTCCAGTACGCGGGATCGCCCTCGCCGCGCGGGGAGCGGGCCGCCGCCGCCCGTCCGAGGTCGAGGGCCTTGTCCCAGTTCCGCAGGAACTTGTGGGCGAGCGCGGCGTCGTACCACCACACCGCGCTCGGCTCCTCGTCGGGGAACCGCGCCAGAACTCGCTCGTAGAGGTCGGCGGAGCGCTGCCACTCCTCGGCCTCCCACGCCGCCGCCGCTTCCTCGATCAGCTTCCTGGCCTCGGACTTCTGCACGCTTCCCGCCCCGGTCGATCCGTCGAAAGCCGGAGGATATCCGGGGCGGCGGACCATCCCCGTGCCCGGCGGCCTATTCCTCCGGCGGGAACACCGGCTCGCCGCCGGCCAGCAGCGAGATCATGACCGCCTCCACCGGGCAGCCCTCGGCCGCTTCGAGGATCCTCTCGTTGGCGTCGGTCTCAGGCTCGACGGGGTGGGACTGCATGCCGGCGTCGAGGCGGAAGGCGTCCGGGGCGAGGTGGACGCACTGGGCCGAGCCGATGCAGACGGAACGGTCGACCTCGACCTGCCAGCGGTCACCCATCCTCAGGCCTCCCAGCCGGCCGGCAGGTGGATCATCTTGTGCTCCAGGAACTCCCCGTACCCCTCGGGCCCGAACTCCCGCCCCAGACCCGAGTTCTTGTAGCCGCCGAAGGGGCCCAGCATGTCGAGGCTGAAGGTGTTCACGGAGTAGGTGCCGGTACGGACCTGTCGGGCGATGTCGATGCCATGGGCGACGTCCGCCGTCCAGACGCTGCCGCTCAGCCCGTAGTCGGAGTCGTTGGCGATCTTCACGGCCTCGGCCTCGTCGCCGTAGGGGAGCAGACAGATCACCGGGCCGAAGATCTCCTCCCGGGCGATGCGCATGGTGTTGTCGACGTCCCCGAACAGGGTGGGCTCGACGTACCAGCCGCGGTCGAGACCCTGCGGACGGCCGCCGCCGGCCAGGATCTTGGCGCCCTCCTCCTGGCCGATGCGGATGTAGTCGAGGTTGCGCCGCTGCTGCCGCTCCGCGACGAGCGGGCCGACCTGGGTGGCCGGGTCGAGCGGGTCGCCGACGACCAGCGCGTTCGCCGCCGTGGCGAAGGCGTCCGCGAACTCGTCGTAGCGCGAGCGGGGCACGAGGATGCGGGTCTGGGCCACGCAGGCCTGGCCGTTGTTCATCCAGGCCGCCGAGACGATCCCGGGGACCGCGGTGGCGAGGTCCGCGTCGGGCAGCACCACGGCCGCCGACTTGCCTCCCAACTCAAGTGTCACGCGGGTGAGATGACGTGCGGCGACCTCCATGACCCGCTTGCCGGCGGCGACCGAGCCGGTGAAGGAGACCTTGTCGACGCCGGGGTGTCCGACCAGGTACTCGCTGACCTCACGGTCGGCCGGGAGGATCGACAGCACCCCTTCGGGCAGTCCGGCCTCCTTCGCGATCTCCCCGAGCAGATAGGCGTCCAGCGGCGATTCGGGCGACGGCTTCAGCACGACGGTGCAGCCGGTCAGCAGCGCGGGCGCGAGCTTGGCCGCCGCGACGAACTGCGGGACGTTCCAGGGCACCACGGCCGCCACCACGCCCACTGGCTCGCGGCGGACGAGGAGTTTGCCGAGGACCCCGTCGCGGCTCTCCTCGTACGTGTAGCCGCGCGCGACCGTGATCGCCGCGTCCCACACCATCATCGCGCCGAGGGCCTGCGCGAGGACGCTCCAGGAGTACGGGGAGCCGTTCTCCGAGGAGATGACCCGGGCGATCTCCTCGTGGCGTACGGCGATGGCGTCCTTGATCCGGGTCACGACCGCGATCCGCTCGTCGAGGCTCGTCCGCGGCCAGGGCCCCTCGTCGAACGCCCGGCGCGCGGCGGCGACGGCGCGGTCGACGTCCGCCGTCGAGGCGTGCGGCACCCGGCCGATGACCTCCTCGGTGTGCGGCGAGATCACCTCGATGACGTCCTTGCCGAGCGGGTCGGTCAACTCCCCGCCGATGAACAGCTGTCCGTGTTCCACGAGCTCGGTCATGGCCGACTGCCTCCCAAGGACGCTCTCTGTCACTGATTCTGACGCTTCATCAGATACGAGAACTGATACCAGTTCTCGTCGGATGAGTCCACGGCACGGACACCGCGACGGGCCGCCGTCCGCGCGGACACACCAGTCGACTTGGGCTCCCATTGGAACCCGTTCTAGTTATAGTGGCGGGAATCGGCGATGGGTGGGAACGCATGACGCACGTGACCGATCACGGCGGGGGCGTACGGTCGATCAGGGTCCCCATCCCGGACAACCCGCTCGGCCACACGCTGGTGTATCTGGTCGACACCGACGCGGGCCCCGTGCTCGTCGACACCGGCTGGGACGACCCGGCCTCCTGGGACACCCTCGCCGAGGGGATCACCGGCTGCGGAACCTCGGTCACGGAGATCCACGGCGTGGTCATCACCCACCACCACCCCGACCACCACGGCCTGTCGGGCCGGGTCCGGGAGGCGTCCGGCGCCTGGATCGCGATGCACGCCGCCGACGCGGCGATCGTCCGGCGCACCCGCGAGACCCGGCCGGAGGGCTGGTTCGCCTACATGGCCGCCAAGCTGACCGCCTGCGGCGCCCCGGAGGACCATGTCGCCCCGCTCCGCGAGGCACCCCGCGCGCTCCGCCGCCCCAGCACCCTGCCCGGCTTCTCCCCCGCGCTGCCCGACCGCGAGATCGTCCCCGGCGAACTCCTGCCCCTGCCCGGCCGCCGGCTGCGCGCCGTCTGGACCCCCGGCCACACTCCCGGACACGTGTGCCTCCACCTGGAGGAAGCCCACCCGGACCGGCTGCCCGGCAACGGACGCCTGTTCTCCGGCGACCACCTGCTGCCGAGGATCACCCCGCACATCGGCCTCTACGAGGACCCGGACACCCACGGGCGCCCTCCCTACGCCAACGGCATCGAGGGCCTCGGGGAGATCGCCGATCCGCTCGGCGACTACCTCGACTCCCTGGAGCGCGTCGGCCGCCTCGGCCCCGCCGAGGTGCTTCCGGCTCACCAGCACGTGTTCACCGACGCCCCCTCCCGGGTCGCCGAGCTGCTCGCGCACCACGAGGAGCGGCTCACCGGCCTGCTCGCCCTGCTCTCCGTACCGCTCACGCCCTGGCAGCTCGCCGAGCGCATGGAGTGGAACCGCCCCTGGGCCGACATCCCCTACGGATCACGGAACATCGCGGTCTCCGAGGCCGAGGCCCACATCCGCCGCCTGGTGAAACTGGGACGGGCGGAGGCGGTACCCGGCAGCGACCCCGTGACGTACGCGGCGGTGTGACGCCGCCGGACGACACCCGCGTCCGCGCCCGCCAACACCTCAGCCCAACAGCTCCCGTATCAACTCGTCCGCCTCGCCGAGGAGTTCAACCTCCCGCGTGCTCATCGTCGGGTTGGCCGCACGGCGCCGGCCCGACTCCACGAGCCCCGCCTCGGTCACCTGGTCCTCGTTCCCGTCGAGCAGCGCCTCCAGCGTCTCGGCGGCCACGTCCCCGATCGCCTCGCCGCCGACGGCGACCTGAGCGAGGATCACGGCGGACATCGCCCAGTCGAGACCGGGCGGCCCCTCCTCGGCGTTGGACCAGTCGATGACCTTCGGCCCGTCCGGGGTGAGCATCACGTTGTCGGGGTGCAGGTCCAGATGAAGGACACGGACTCCGGGATCGTCCGAGAGCCGGGCGGGCACGGCGTGCAGCTTGCGCAGCAGCCTGGCCAGGGTCAGGCCCGCCTCCGGGGCGGAGAGCAGGCCCTGCCCGAAGGCCTCCAGCATGGTCGGCCCCGACAGCCGCTCCATCACCAGGTCCCCGCGGGTCGCGGCCCGCACACCCGGCACCGGATAGCCGTGCGAGCGCACGTGCTGCATCACCGCCGCCTCGGCCGTCGCGTCGCCCCAGCCCGCGCGGTCCCGCCGCAGCACCCACGCCTCGTCGATCTCGTAGACGTCCGCCGAACGCCCCGAGCCGAGCAGTCTCCCCGTTCGCATGCGCCCGAACCTAGCGGATGTCGCCCAGGTCACTCCGAGCCAGTGCCGCACGCGACAGTCGGCGGCGTCGGACCGGCCGGTAGAGTGTGCGCGTCGTCATCACACCCGTACGAGGAGAAGCCGGTGCAAATCCGGCGCTGACCCGCAACCGTGAGCCACTTCGGTGGTGAGCCGGATCGCCTCGCCCGGGACGTGACCGGCTCGTGCCCTCGGCAGCCCGCCGACGGCCGGCACCGTCGAGGGATACGGAGCCGGAGCCGCCCGGATACCTCCGTGTGCCCGGTGCTGCCCGGCTCCCCGCAGGGAGAGTCATGTCTGTTCGCCGCACCGCAGCGGTACTGGCCGCCACCGCCGTCCTCGGGGCGGTGATCGCCCCGGCCGCCTCCGCCGCCGACTCGTCCCCGTCCCCGTCGCCCTCGGTGGCACTCCCCTCGGGCCTGTTCGGCTCCGCCGACCCGACCTACGACGGCGTCTGGCGCCAGTCGCTCGCGCTGCTCGCCCAGCACACCGTCGGGGTGAAGCCCGCCGTCAAGGCCGTGGACTGGCTGACCGGTCAGCAGTGTGCGAACGGCGCCTTCGCCGCGTACCGCGCCGACGCGACCGCCGCGTGCGACGCGAAGACGCAGGTCGACACCAACAGCACCGCGGCCGCCGTCCAGGCGCTCGGCGCCCTCGGCGGGCACGACGACGCCACCGGCCGGGCCGTCACCTGGCTCAAGTCCGTCCAGAACAAGGACGGCGGCTGGGGCTACATGGCCGGCGGGGCCAGCGACACCAACTCGACGTCCGTCGTGATCGGCGCGCTCAAGGCGGTCGACAAGAAGCCCCAGAGCGTCACCAAGGACGGCAAGTCCCCGTACGACGTGCTGGTGAAGCTGTCGAAGGTCTGCGGCGGAGACGGCGGCGGCGCCTTCGCCTACCAGCCCGACAAGACCGGCAAGCTGGTGGCGAACGCGGACGCGACCGCGGCGGGCGTGATCGCGAGCCTCGGCAAGGGATTCGTGGCGGAGCCCGGCCTCCAGCCGTACGACCTCACGGACTGCGTGATCGCCGGGACGCCCAACCGGACGGACGCCGGTTCGAACGGCGCCGACTACCTGGCCAGGTCGCTCGCGAAGACCCCCTACCTGAAGTCCGCGCTCCCGGGCGCCAAGGACCAGCCCGACTACGGCAACACGGCGGACGCGGTCGTGGCCCTGTCGGCCGACGGCGCGACGAAGCTCGTGAAGGAGCCGCTCGCCTGGCTGGAGAAGAACTCCGCGGACTGGGCGGCCAAGTCCGGCCCCGCCGCGTACGCGCAGCTCATCTTCGCCGCGCACGCCACCGGCACCGACCCCCGCGACTTCGGCGGCAAGGACCTCGTCGCGCAGCTCAACGCCACGGGCCCCGCCCCGGCCGCGGCCGGCGCCTCGGCGAGCCCGAGCGAGAAGAAGAACGACGAGAAGAAGGACGACGGCAACGGGCTCGGCGTCTGGTGGATCATCGGCGTCGGCCTGGTCGCGGGCATCGGCATCGGCTTCCTGATCAGCGGCCGCAACAAGAAGCGCCAGCCGTGACCGGCCGTCGGACGGCCGCGCCCGCTCTGGCCCTCGCGCTGACCCTCCTGCTCCTCGTCCTCGGTGGCGCGGGGCAGGCCCGGGCCGTCGGCTACCGCTACTGGTCCTTCTGGGACCTGACCGGCGGAAAGTGGACGTACGCCACCCAGGGCCCGTCGACCGCGCGGCCGTCCGACGGCGACGTCCAGGGCTTCCGCTTCGCGGTGAGCGAGGACTCCCGGCACGCCGTACAGCCGCGCGGGGAGCGGGCGTTCGCCGCGATATGCGCCAAGACGCCCGCGCGGCACGGCAAGAAGCGGGTGGCCCTGGTCATCGACCCGGGCACGGCCGCCGACGCGCCGTCCGGCGAACGTCCGCCGTCCGCGCGCACCGCCTGCGCCCAGGTCGCCCCCGACGCGAGCACGGCTGAAGCCCTGGCCGAGGTCGCCGCCCCCCTGCGCTACGACACCAACGCCCTCCTCTGCGCCATCACCGGCTATCCGCGTACGGGCTGCGGCGAGCCGGTCGCGGCCGGCGGACCGACCGCGTCCGCCCGCCCGGGCGCCTCCGCGCCGGCCCACCAGGGCCCCTCGGTGGGCCTGTTGGCGGGGGCTGCCGCGGTGGCCGTGCTGGGCGCGGCGGCCGTCTGGCAGGCCCGCCGGCGCAAGGGCTAGGCACAGCTCATGACGAAGGCCGACCGCCCCACCACCCCGAAGCGGTGGGGCTCCCGCCTGCCCGAACGCCACCGGGAACCCGACGTCCCGGGCCCCCGCCGCATCGACCAGGACACGACCGAGTCGGGGACACCGCAGACCCCGAACCCGGCAGGATCACCACCGCCCGCAAGCCCGGCGAAGTCATCGCCGAGCAACAGCCGTACCGAATCGCCCCCGCGCACCGGCCCGGCAGGATCAACGCCGTCCGCGAGCCCGGCGGAATCGTCGCCGAGCGACAGCCGTACCGAATCCCCACCGCGCACCGGCCCGGCAGGATCATCACCGCCCGCCGCCCCTGCTGAGCCGGCGTCGGACTCCCGCACCCGCACCCGCCCTGCTCTCCGTCCCCGTCCCCGTCCCCGTCCTCGCCCTCTCCCCCGTACCCTCGCCCCCGCGGCGACCCGCGCCAACGCGCTGCATCCCGGGGCCTGGTGGGTCTGGGCCCTGGGCCTCGGCACGGCCGCCTCGCGCACCACCAACCCGCTTCTGCTGGCGCTGCTCATGGCGGTGGCGGGCTTCGTGGTGGCCACCCACCGCACCGACGCCCCCTGGGCCCGTTCCTACACCGCGTTCGTGAAGCTGGCGGCGGCCGTCCTCGTCATCCGGCTGGCCTTCGCCGTCTTTCTCGGCTCCCCGATCCCCGGCACGCACGTGATCGTCACACTCCCCGAGATCCCCCTCCCGCACTGGGCGCAGGGGGTGCGCGTCGGCGGCCGGGTCACCGCCGAGGGCCTGCTCTTCGCGCTCTACGACGGCCTGAAGCTGGCCGCCCTCCTCGTCTGCGTCGGCGCGGCCAACGCCCTGGCGAACCCGGCACGGCTGCTCAAGTCGCTGCCGGGAGCGCTGTACGAGGCAGGCGTCGCGGTGGTCGTCGCGCTGACCTTCGCGCCGCATCTGATCGCCGACGTCCAGCGGCTGCGCGCCGCGCGCAGGCTCCGCGGCCGCCCCGACCGGGGGCTGCGCGGCCTGCTGCACGTCGGACTCCCCGTCCTGGAGGGCGCCTTGGAGCGTTCGGTCGCGCTGGCGGCGGCGATGGACTCACGCGGGTACGGGCGTACGGCACAGGTCCCGGCCGCCGTACGCCGGACCACCGGAGCCCTCACCCTGGGCGGCCTGCTCGGCGTCTGCGCCGGCACGTACGGACTGCTGACCGCGGCGGGCGACAGCTACGGCCTTCCGGTCCTGCTGGCCGGGCTCGGCGCGGCGCTCGGCGGCCTGTGGCTGGGCGGCCGCCGCTCACCGCGGACGCGGTACCGGCCGGACCTCTGGGGCGTCCGGGCCTGGCTGGTCGCCGGGTCGGGCGTGGCGGTCGCGGCCCTGATGATCGTGGCCGCCTCCCAGGACCCCGCCGCGCTGCGCCCCGGCGTCATCCCCCTGGTCGCCCCCGACCTCCCGCTCCGGCCGGCGGCGGCGATCCTGCTCGGCCTGCTCCCCGCCTTCACGGCCCCGGCCCCGGCCCCCCGGCGAACCCCCGCACCTGCCCCTGAGGAGTCACCGTGATCCGCTTCGAGGATGTCTCCGTGACGTACGCCGGAGCGGCCGAACCCTCCGTCCGGGGCGTGGACTTCGAGGTGCCCGAGGGCGAACTGGTGCTGCTGGTCGGCCCGTCCGGGGTCGGCAAGTCGACGGTGCTGGGCGCGGTGAGCGGACTGGTCCCGCACTTCACGGGCGGAACGCTGCGCGGCCGGGTCACCGTCGCGGGGCGGGACACCCGTACCCACAAGCCGCGCGAACTCGCGGACGTGGTCGGCACGGTGGGACAGGACCCGCTCTCCCACTTCGTGACGGACACGGTGGAGGACGAACTCGCCTACGGCATGGAGTCGCTGGGCCTCGCGCCGGCCGTGATGCGCCGCCGGGTCGAGGAGACCCTCGACCTGCTCTCGCTGGCCGACCTCCGCGACCGCCCGATCGCCACCCTGTCCGGCGGCCAGCAGCAGCGGGTCGCGATCGGTTCCGTGCTCACCCCGCACCCGCGGGTCCTGGTCCTGGACGAGCCCACCTCGGCCCTGGACCCCGGCGCCGCCGAGGAGGTCCTCGCCGTCCTGCAGCGCCTGGTCCACGACCTCGGCACCACGGTCCTGATGGCCGAGCACCGCCTGGAACGTGTCGTCCAGTACGCCGACCGGCTCGCCCTCCTGCCCGCGCCGGGAGCACCGCTGACGCTCGGCGCCCCGGCCGAGATCATGGCGGTCTCCCCGGTGTGCCCGCCGGTGGTGGAGCTCGGCCGCCTGGCCGGCTGGTCCCCGCTCCCCCTGACCGTGCGCGACGCGCGACGCCGGTCGGGAGCACTGCGCGAACGCCTCACCACCACGCCCCCGCCCCCGGCCGAACCCGCCGCCGTCCACCGTCCCCTGCCACCGGCACCGGCACGCCCAGCCACACCCCGTTCCGCGTTCTCCCGTCTCCTCCGTGGTCGCGGCCATGGTTCCTCGGCCGCCCCGCTGCTGCCACCGTCGGCGGTGGCCGTCATCGAATCGCTGGCGGTCCGGCGCGGACGCGTCGAGGCGCTGCGGCGAGTCGATCTGACCGTGGGACCGGGCGAGACCATCGCGCTGATGGGCCGCAACGGCGCCGGGAAGTCGACGCTGCTCGGAGCGCTGGTCGGGCTCGTCGAACCGGCCGCCGGATCCGTCCGCGTCGGCGGGGCGGCACCGCATCACATGGCGCCGCGTGACCTCGTACGCCGTGTGGGACTCGTACCGCAGGAGCCGCGGGACCTGCTGTACGCGGACACGGTGGCCGCAGAGTGCGCGGCGGCCGACGAGGACGCCGGGGCCGCCACCGGAACCTGCCGGGCGCTGGTGTCCGAGCTGCTGCCGGACATCGCGGACGACACGCATCCCCGCGATCTGTCGGAGGGGCAGCGGCTGGCGCTGGCGCTGGCCGTCGTCCTCACGGCCCGCCCTCCGTTGCTGCTCCTCGACGAGCCGACCCGCGGCCTCGACTACGCGGCCAAGGCCCGGCTGGTCTCCGTGCTGCGCGGACTGGCCGCCGAGGGGCACGCCATTGTGCTGGCCACCCATGACGTGGAACTCGCCGCCGAGCTCGCCGACCGTGTGGTGATCCTCGCGGACGGTGAGGTCGTCGCCGACGGTCCCACCGCCGAGGTGGTCGTCGCGTCCCCGTCGTTCGCCCCGCAGGTCGCCAAGATCCTGGCCCCCGAGCCATGGCTCACCGTCGCCCAGGTCGGAAGGGCCCTCGCATGACCACCGCCGACGCGTCCACCCCCCGCCGCCGGCCCCAGCCCCAGGCCCGGGCCGTCCGTCTCGGCCCGCGTTCCGTCGCCGCCCTGGTCCTGGTCAGCGCGACCGGAGCGGCCGGATTCGCCTGGCCGCTCTTCGCGGGTCCCGGTTCGCAGGTCAGCGCGCACGCCCAGGACGCGCCCTGGCTGTTCGCGGGGCTCCTCGTCCTGCTGGTCGCGGTGGTCGCGGCGACGATCTCCGAGTCGGGCCTCGGCCCGAAGGCGGTCGCCATGCTCGGCGTGCTGGCCGCGACCGGCGCCGCGCTGCGCCCGATCGGGGCCGGGACCGCCGGCATCGAGCCGATGTTCTTCCTGATGGTGCTGAGCGGCCGGGTGCTCGGGCCGGGTTTCGGCTACGTCCTCGGGTCCGTGACCATGTTCGCGTCGGCGCTGCTGACCGGCGGGGTGGGGCCCTGGATGCCGTTCCAGATGCTGGCCATGGGCTGGTTCACGATGGGGGCCGGGCTCCTGCCGGGCCCGGACCGGCTGCGCGGCCGCGCGGAGCTCCTGATGCTCGCCGGGTACGGCTTCGTCGCCGCCTTCGCGTACGGCACCGTCATGAACCTGGCCGGCTGGCCCTTCATGGACGCGCTGGCCTCGAACATCGCCTTCGACCCGCACGCCGCCGTACCCGCCAACCTCGCCCGTTTCGTCGCGTACTGCCTGGCCACCTCCCTCGGCTGGGACCTGGGGCGGGCGGTCGTCACCGTCGTCTTGACCCTGACGATCGGCCCGACCCTCCTCAAGGCACTGCGCCGGGCCACGCGCCGGGCGGCTTTCGAGAGCCCGGTCACGTTCGACCCCCGGTGATCCGCGACCCACGTCACATCGCCCGTCAGCACCGCGTGGCCTCCCCCGCACCGTCCGTCAGGGGCGGGGTGAACCGGCCCACAGGGCGCAGGTCACATACGAGGCGCCCTAGTAGATCAAAGCGCATGGCATGCCCCCACCAATCCACCCCCTGACCTGCGGCTTGAGAGCCACATCACACACCACACTTTCCCCTCGGATGCGACCACAACTAGTAAAAAGGGTCATTGCGGACAGGCTCGGATCCTGTTTGTCTTGAGGACGTCGCCAGGCGCCACGAGCCCTCACGGGCCGCGGCGCCGACGTACGCCGCTCCTTCCACACACCACGTGGTCACGGCGCACCAGCGACTCCATGTCCCCGAGGAAACAGGTTCTCCGTGTCCGTCTCCGTCATCCGCCGCATCGTCGCTTCCCCGAAGAAGGCCCTCGCCGGTACCGCCGTGGCCGCCGCCACCGCCGGTATGGTCCTGGCCGCGGCGCCCGCCCAGGCCGCCACGCCGACGAGCGCCTCCGCCGCGAAGTCGATCGCGCACACGATGATTCCGGACGCCTCGCAGTTCAACGCCTTCAGCAAGATCGTCGAGCACGAGAGCGGCTGGAACGTCAGCGCCACCAACTCGTCCTCCGGTGCGTACGGCCTGGTCCAGGCTCTGCCCGGTTCGAAGATGGCCTCCGCCGGCTCCGACTGGAAGACCAACCCCAAGACCCAGATCAAGTGGGGTCTGGACTACATGAACTCCCGCTACGGCAGCCCGGCCGGCGCCTGGGGCTTCTGGCAGGCCAACGGCTGGTACTGATCAGCCCAGCACACACAAGGCGGCACCCCGTTCCGGGGCTGCCGCCTTCGTCGTACCCGGCCCGGGGCAGCACCACGATGCACCCGCAGCCGGCGACGCACCGTCGGGGCCGTGCCGGTACATCGATGCCCGTCGCCACCGACGCCCACCCCTCACCCAACGGCGACGGGCTGATGCACCGGCACGGCCCCGACCCACCACCGGCCGCTGGCCGGTACACCCACCGGCAGGACCCGGACACGGGCTGCTGCCCCCCGTTCACCCCCGCCGCAATATGCGCAGATCCCCCGCGTCGGGGTCGCCGAAGAGGACGAAGAGTTCCGGCTGGGTGCCGGTGCCGCCGATGGTCCAGTAGGTGTCGTGGCCGCAGTCGCCGACGCGGACGACGACGCCGTCCCGCCGCTCGGAGTCGGGCCCGTCGGCGTACGGGTCGTAGCGGCCCGCGGTGTCGAGGAACCACGTGCCGGCGCCGTCGCAGCGGGTGAACTCCTTGGTGGCCACGTCCCCGAACTCGGGCTGGGCGGGCACGGACGAGAGCTCGGCCCCGCCGCCGGCGCGCAGCCGCAGCACCGCCCCGTGATCACCGCGCCAGACGCCGGTGAGCCGGTCGGCGCCGAGCTTCGGGGGCTCGTACTCCTGGATGAGCCCCGTGGCCAGGCCCACGGTGCCCGCCGTCACGACCAGAACGCACGCCCCGAGGGCCACGAGCGCCGAGCGGAGCCAGACGCGCCCGCGGTCCGGCGGTGGTCCGCCGGACCGTGCGCGCCACCGCGCCCCGGCGGCCGCCAGGACGGGCGGGACACCGGACACGGCGAGCAGCAGGGCGCCTGTGGGGCCGAGGCCGAGGAGGAGGACCGCGAGCACGGTCCAGAAGGCGCCGAGGAGCAGGACGAAGCCCAGGTGCCAGGCGCCCTCGGGGCCGGGTGCGCGGCGGCGCGCGAGACGGGCGAGCGTGGTCGCCGGCATGGTGAACGTCACCGCGTGCAGCAGGCCCAGGGCCGCGAGCAGGGGCGGCCCGAAGACCAGCACGCACAGCAGCCCGACGGCGGCGAACCCGCCGCCGAGGCCCGCGCCGTGGTCGTCGTCGTCGAACGTGCCGACCCACCGGACGACGAGCGCGACCGCGAGCTGCGCCGCGCAGACCGCGGCGGCGAGATGCACCTCCGCGCCGGTCCATGCCGACCAGGGGCGCGTGAGCCTCCCGGAGTTCGCCGACCTCATGAGGCGAAAGATACGCGGGCGAAACACGGTGCGCCGCGAGGGGGTTGTCTCCGTCCGCCCCGCCGGGGCAACCGTCGCGGCCCCCCGCACCACCGTGCCGCGGGCCTCGCGAGCCCCTTCCTATCTGACAGTCCGTCAGCTTCAATGGTGGATGTGATGGGACACGCAGGGATGGCGGCCGCCGCCGTCCGCTACCTCAGGTCGGCCGGGGCCCCCACCGTCGCGGGGCCCGTCGAGGCGTTGCCGCGCCCGGATCTGCGCGCGGTCCGCGAGGACGAACGGGCGCCGGTCGATCCGGCCCGGTTCCGTCATGTACTGGGCCACTTCGCGACCGGCGTGACCGTCGTGACGGCGCCTGCCGCGAACGCCGGGGATCCGGCGGGCCCGGCCGGCTTCGCCTGCCAGTCGTTCGCCTCGCTCTCCCTGGACCCTCCGCTGATCTGCTTCATGGTCGGCCGTACGTCCACGACGTGGCCGCGCATAGCCCGCGCCGGCGTCTTCTGCGTCAACGTACTCGGCGCGCACCAGGGCGACTTGTGCCGCGGCTTCGCGGTGAGCGGTGCGGACAAGTTCGCCGGGGTGGTCCACGACGCCGCTCCGGTGTCCGGCTCCCCCCGCCTCGCGGGCGCAGCGGCCTGGATCGACTGCACGGTCCACGCGGTGCACACGGGCGGGGACCACCTCATCGTGGTGGGCCGGGTGGACGCCCTCGGCGCGAGCGACGACGTACCGCCGCTGCTCTTCCACAAGGGCAGGTTCCTCACCTGAGACCCCTCGCCCAAGCCCCCCGCCCCGAAGCCCGTCACCCGAGCCGGCTCAGGCGGCAGCCGGTCCCACCGCAGGCACCCCCGCCGCCCCCGGGCCCGGCCCCGCCACCCGACGCCGACGGATGACCAGGGCCATCAGCGCGGCCGCCGCGCACAGCGCACCCGAGGCGTACCAGACCACGTCGTACGAGCCGAAGCGGTCGCGTGCGACACCGCCGAGGAAGGCGACGAGCGCGGCGCCGACCTGGTGGGAGGCGAGCACCCAGCCGAAGACGATGGCGCTGTCCTCGCCGTACTGCTCGCGGCACAGGGCCAGGGTGGGCGGGACGGTGGCGACCCAGTCAAGGCCGTAGAAGACGATGAAGAAGATCATCGGCGGGTGCACGGTGGAGGCCAGGAGCATCGGGAGGAACAGCAGCGAGATACCGCGCAGGGCGTAGTACACGGCCAGCAGGCGGCGCGGCTCGAAGCGGTCGGTGAACCAGCCGGAGGCGATCGTGCCGACGACGTCGAAGACGCCGATGACCGCGAGGAGCGAGGCGGCCGCGGTGATGGGCATGCCGTGGTCGTGGGCCGCGGGCACGAAGTGCGTCTGGACCAGGCCGTTCGTCGAGGCGCCGCAGATCGCGAACGTCCCGGCCAGCAGCCAGAAGGGGCCGGTGCGGACGGCGGAGAGCAGTACGGTCACCGCGCGCCGGGCGGCACCGCGCACCGGCTCGGGCTTGGGCACGAACTCCGTCGCCCCGTACGGCATCTGGCCCACGTCGGCCGGGTGGTCCCGCAGCAGCAGCCAGACGAAGGGGACGACCGCGAGGGCGGCGAGGGACACGGTCACCGCGGCCGGGCGCCAGTCGTGCTCCGTGACGATCCAGGACAGCAGCGGCAGGAAGATGAGCTGGCCCGAGGCCGAGGCGGCCGTCAGGATGCCGGTGACCAGGCCCTTGCGTCCGGTGAACCAGCGGTTGGTGACCGTGGCCGCGAAGGCGAGTGCCATCGAACCGGACCCCAGGCCCACCAGCAGGCCCCAGCACAGCAGCAGTTGCCAGGCCGCCGTCATCCACACCGTCAGCCCCGAGCCGACCGCGATCACGGTGAGGGCGACGGCCACCACGCGCCGGATGCCGAAGCGGTCCATGAGCGCCGCCGCGAACGGCGCCGTCAGTCCGTACAGCGCGAGGTTGATCGACACGGCCGCGCCGATCGTGCCGCGCGACCAGTGGAACTCCTCGTGCAGCGGGTCGATCAGCAGTCCGGGAAGCGACCGGAAGGCGGCCGCGCCGATGATCGTCACGAAGGTGACGGCGGCGACGAACCAGGCGCGGTGGATGCGATGGGAGGGGGTCGGGCGGACGGGCCGGGCGTCCTCCGGGACCTGCGCGGCTTCGGTTGTCTGGGTCACGCCATAGAGCTTCGGGGAACGGGCACCGGTGAACCACTGGCCCGAGAGACAGCATTCGCTAGGATCGGGCCATGGCCCTTCCGGATACGTTGCCTCCGCACCGCGTCGTCGTCCTCGCCCTCGACGGCCTGCTGCCCTTCGAGCTGGGCATTCCGCAGCGCATCTTCGGCAAGGCACGGGACACGGACGGGCGGCCGCTGTACGAGGTGGTCACCTGCTCGGTCCGGCCGCCGGGCCCGGTCGAGACGGACGCGGACTTCTCGGTCCTCGTGGGCAACGGGCCCGAGGCGCTGGCCGGCGCCGACACCGTCGTCGTCCCGGCCTCGTACGAGCTCGGGCCCGTGCAGCGGGAGGGCATCCTGACCCCGGAGCTGGCGGCCGCCCTCGCGCACATCCGCCCCGGCACCCGTCTCGTCTCCATCTGCACCGGCAGCTACGTCCTCGCCGCCGCCGGCTATCTCGACGGCCGCCCCGCCACCACGCACTGGATGCACGCCGAGCACTTCCAGCGGCTCTTCCCGCGGATCGACGTCGACGCGGACGTTCTCTTCGTCGACGACGGAGACGTCCTCACCTCGGCCGGGGTCGCGGCCGGGATCGACCTGTGCCTGCACCTCGTACGCCGCGACCACGGCGCCGCCGTCGCCAACGAGGTGGCCCGCCGGACCGTCGTACCGCCGCACCGCGACGGCGGCCAGGCGCAGTACATCCAGCGCCCGGTCCCGGAGGCGCGCTCGGCGGGCACGACCGCCGCACGTGCCTGGGCGCTCGGCCGCCTCCACGAGCCGATCCAGCTTCGCGACATGGCCGAGCAGGAGTCCATGTCCGTGCGCACCTTCACCCGGCGCTTCCGTGAGGAGGTCGGCGTCAGCCCCGGCCAGTGGCTCACCCGGCAGCGCGTGGAGCACGCCCGCCATCTCCTGGAGTCCAGCGACCTGTCCATCGACCACGTGGCCCGCGACGCCGGCTTCGGCACGGCCCAGTCGATGCGCCAGCACCTCCAGGCGACCCTCGGCGTCACCCCGACCACCTACCGGCGCACCTTCAGATCCGGCACCCCCGCGGACCGCTGACCCCCGGACGTGCGGCCCCGGACCCCTCCCTACCTCCCCGCGCGCCGGTGTCCTAGAACGTCAGCACCGCCCTCGCCACCTTCCCCGCGTGCGCGTCCTCGGCCGCCCGCTCGAAGTCCTCGACCGGATACATCGCCGTCACCAACTCGTCGAGGAGCAAGCGGCCTTCGCGGTAGAGCTCGGCGTACAGGGCGATGTCCCGCTGGGGCCGGGACGAGCCGTAGCGGCAGCCGAGGATGGACTTGTCGAGGTACATCGAGGAGACCAGGAAGGACGCCTCGGCCGTCGCCGGGGGGACGCCGAGCAGGATGGCCTGGCCGTGCCGGTCGAGAGCGTCGACGGCCTGGCGGATGAGTTCGACGCGGCCGACGCATTCGAAGGCGTGCTGGGCGCCGGTGGGCAGGATGTCCTTCAGCCCGTCCACCGACGTCAGGAAGTGCGTCGCGCCGAACTGCCGGGCCGCGGACTCCTTGGCCGGATTGGAGTCGACGGCGACGATCCGCAGCGCGCCCGCGAGCCGGGCGCCCTGGATGACGTTGAGACCGATGCCGCCCGTGCCGATGACCAGGACGGTGTCGCCGCGGTCGACCCCGGCCCGGTTCAGGACCGCTCCGACACCCGTCAGCACCCCGCAGCCGATCAGCGCGGCCGAGGTCAGCGGGATGTCCTTCGGGATCCGGACCGCCTGCACCGCCTTCACCACCGTGCGTTCCGCGAAGGCCGAGTTGGCGGCGAACTGGTAGAGCGGCTCGCCCCCGCGCGCGAACGGCCGCTGCGGCATGCCGATCGCCTTGCGGCACATCGTGGGCCGTCCCCGGTCGCACTCGGCGCAGGTCCCGCAGTTGGCGAGGGTGGACAGCGCCACATGGTCGCCAAGCCCGACATGGGTGACGCCCACACCCACGGACTCCACCACGCCCGCGCCCTCATGGCCGAGCACCACAGGGACGGGGAAGGGGATGGTCCCGTCCACCACGGACAGATCGCTGTGACAGAGCCCCGCCGCGGAGATCGCCACCCGTACCTCTCCGGGTCCTGGATCCCGTACCTCCAGGTCGTCCACGACCCGGGTCCTTCTCCCGTCGAAGATCACGCCTCGCATCGCGCCGGCTCCCCTCTTCCCGGGCCGCCCCGGGCTGTTCCTGGGCTGTTGGTTCCGGGGCCGGTCAGGACCGGCCCCGGGGCTCCTTCGGCAGGCCGAGCGCGCGCTCGGCGATGATCGTGCGCTGGATCTCGTCCGAGCCGCCGTAGATCGTGTCGGCCCGGCTGAAGAGGAACAGGTGCTGGGAGGCGTCCAGTTCGTAGGGCAGCGCGGCCGACCAGTCCCGCGGACCCACCGCCGCCGCGGCCCCCCGCACCTGGACCGCCACCTCACCGAGCCGCCGGTGCCAGCCGCCCCACAGCAGCTTGGCCGCACTCGGCGCACCCGGTCCCTGGGCGCTCCCCGGACCGTCCAGGGTGCGCAGGGCGTTCCACCGCATCGTGCGCAGCTCGGCCCAGAGCCGCACGAGCCGGTCGCGTACGACGGGATCCCGGGCCGCTCCCGTGGCGACGGCCGCGCGCAGCACCCGCCCCAACTCCTCGGCGAAGCCGATCTGCTGGGCGAGCGTGGAGACCCCGCGCTCGAAGCCGAGCAGGCTCATGGCGACCTTCCAGCCCTCGCCCTCGCCGCCGACCACGTGCCCGGCCCGCGCCACCGCCCCGTCGAAGAAGACCTCGTTGAAGTCGCTCGTGCCCGTGAGCTGGCGGATCGGACGGACCTCGACGCGGCCGGGCTGGTCCATGGCGACGAGGAGGAAGGACAGCCCGTGGTGGCGGACGGACCCCGGTTCGGTGCGGGCGAGCACGAAGCACCAGTCGGCCTCGTGGGCGAGCGAGGTCCAGATCTTCTGCCCCGTGACCCGGTACACCCCCGGGGACCCGGCCCCCGTGTCCGGTACGGCGGTCGTGCGGACTCCGGCCAGGTCCGAGCCCGCGCCGGGCTCGCTGTACCCCTGGCACCACAGCTCCCGGCCCTCGGCGACCGGCGGCAGGAAGCGGCGCTTCTGTTCCGGTGTCCCGTGCGCGATGAGCGTCGGCGCCAGCAGGTTCTCGCCGATGTGCCCGGAGCGGGCGGGCGCCCCGGAGCGGGCGTACTCCTCGGCCCACACGACCTGCCGGGTCAGGTCCGCGCGCCGGTTGCCGTACCCGTCCTCCGCCCAGCCGAGGCCGATCCAGCCGGCCTTCCCGAGTTCCCGCTCCCAGTCGCGGCGCCCGGGGGTGCCGGCCAGGTGCTCCTCCAGCCAGGCCCGCGCCTCGCGCCGGAAGGCCTCGTCCTCGGGACCGAATGCGAAATCCACGCGCTCTCCTCCCCACCGGACCCGGGGCACCGGGACCGGGAACGGTCACGCGTTGGGGCGCGCCTTGTCCGCGGCCGCCCTTGCCATCGCCTCGAGCTGCTCGAGCAGCGGCATCGGATCGACGCCGACGGTCCCGGGCAGGAAGTCGGCGATCTTCTCCGGGGTCCAGGCGCCCTCGGCGTATCCGGCGCGCAGTTCGCGCGGCTGGGCCCATACGGCGATCTTGGGTCCGGCGATCGTGTAGACCTGCCCGGTGATGCGCTCCTCGCGGGCCCGGTCCGACAGCAGGTAGACCACGAGCGCGGCCACGTCCTCCGGTTCGCCGATCTCCTTCAGCTCCATCGGTACGTTCGCCGACATGCGCGTACGGGCGACGGGCGCGACGGCGTTCGCGGTGACCCCGTACTTGTGCAGGCCGAGGGCCGCGCTGCGCACCAGCGAGATGATCCCGCCCTTCGCCGCGCTGTAGTTGGCCTGCGCCACCGACCCCTGGTGATTGCCGCTGGTGAAGCCGATCAGGGTGCCCGAGCCCTGTTTGCGCATCACCGCCGAGGCGGCGCGGAAGAGCGTGAACGTGCCCTTGAGATGGGTGGCGACGACCGGGTCCCACTCCTGCTCGGACATGTTGAAGAGCATCCGCTCGCGCAGGATGCCGGCCACGCACACCACTCCGTCGATCCGTCCGTACGAGGCGAGCGCGGTGTCGACGACGCGCTGCCCGCCCGCCATCGTCGAGATGTCGTCGGCGACCGCGACCGCCTCCCCGCCGGCCGCCTCGATCTCCTTGACGACGGTCTCGGCGACGGAACTCGTGGGCTCGCCGCCCTCGACGGACACGCCGTAGTCGTTGACGACGACGCGCGCGCCCTCGGCGGCCGCGGCGAGGGCGACCGCCCGGCCTATCCCCCGGCCCGCGCCCGTGACGGCGACGGCCTTGCCCGCAAGGAAGTTCCCCATGCCCGGCCCCTTCCCGCAGTTTCTGACGGTCCGTTAGATTCAACTCGGATTCTACGGCCCGTCGGATACCTGGAGACAAGCCCCCGGGGAGGACTCATGTCGCAGTCGGCGCTCCATCCGGAGTTCCACGAGATCGCCAAGCGCGTCAACAACTGGGGGCGCTGGGGCGCCGACGACGAGATCGGGACGCTGAACCTCGTCACCGACGAGGTCGTGCGGGAAGCCGCCGCGACCGTACGGACGGGGCTCCGCGTGCCGCTCGCCCTGCCGCTCCGGCAGGACGGCGTGCAGACCGGGATGATCCCGGGGCGGGTCAATCCGCTGCACGCGATGGTGCAGATCAACCAGGAGATCTTCGGCCCCGGCACGGTGGCGTGCAGCGACGACGCCGTGACCATGGGCCTCCAGGCGGCCACCCACTGGGACGCGCTGCCGCACGTCTCGCACTCCGGCAGGCTCTACAACGGACGCCCCGCCTCCACCGTCACCCCGCACGGCGGCGCCGAGTTCAGCGGGATCGACAAGCCGCGGCACATCGTCTCGCGGGGCGTCCTGCTCGACGTGGCGCGGGCGCGCGGCGAACACCGGCTGGCCGGCGGGCACGCCGTCACCCCCGAAGACCTCGAGGCGGCGGAGGAGTTGGCGGGCACGCGGGTGAGGGCGGGCGACATCGTGCTCGTACGGACCGGGCAGATCCAGGTGTATCTGGCGGGCGACAAGCACGGGTACGGGTATCCGTCGCCGGGCCTGTCGGTGCGCACCCCCGAGTGGTTCCACGCGCGCGATGTCGCGGCCGTCGCCAACGACACCCTGACCTTCGAGATCTTCCCGCCCGAGATCGAGGACCTGTGGCTGCCCGTGCACGCGCTCGACCTGGTCGAGATGGGGATGCTGCAGGGCCAGAACTGGAATCTCGAAGAGTTGTCCACAGCCTGTGGACAAGAAGGCCGGTACGCCTTCCTGCTGTCGGCGATGCCGGAACCGTTCGTCGGCGGCACCGGCACACCGGTGGCACCCGTGGCGATCCTCTGACACCCGGTCCGCGCGAGAGCGGCCCACGGGCCTGCCGTACGAGGGCCGACTGGCGGCGCGCTTCCCCCACTCTCGACTGCGCCCGGCCGAAGGTCCCCACCTCACCCCGGGCACGGCACCGCGCGCCGCCATCCGCCTCCGGCGTACCCGCCCTACCTCCCCCGCCCGTGGGGGAGCCGACGCCGAATCACGACCCACACTCGCCGAGGGCCCCCGTCACCGGAACCCTCGTCGTCCCCTCGCGGCGAATCGCTGAACATAAGCGTGATCAAACGGACACGCCACGTCAACAGTCGATCGGGGATTTATAGCGTTTCATCCTATTTGAGACAGCGCGTACGGAAGCACGACCCGGCGCATTCGGCCACTACCGCGGCCGTGTACAGCGCTTTCGTGCATACATGCACACAACGCGAGACGCGCGCGAGGAGGACGGACCACCTCGCCGACCCCGGCCGCACGGCACGGCGATGGCGACGGCGACGGCGAGGAAGGGGGCCGGACGGACCGGCCCTAGACCGCCTCGTACGCGAAGCCGCCGTAGGCGCCGTAAGGGGAGTCCTGCGCGGCGTCCGAGGCGCAGCGGTCCAGCTCGCACCAGATGCGCTTGCCGGCACCCTCGGGATTCCAGCCCCAGCGGTCCGCGAGGCCGTCGACCAGTTCCAGGCCTCGGCCGTTGGTCTCGTCACCGTCGGCATGGCGGGGCATCGGCGGCCTGGCGCTGGAGTCGGCCACTTCGAGACGCACGGTGGCGGCTCCGGCACCACCCGGCAGACACAGGCGCAGCACGGCCGGACACCCGGTGTGCACCACGGCGTTGGTGACAAGTTCCGAGACGAGCAGGATCAGCGTCTCGGCCAGTGGTTCATCGGCGTCTATCCCGGACCCCGCGAGCCTCGAACGGGCCCACCGCCGGGCTCGCCCCACCTCTGCGGGGTCGGGCCGGATCTCCAGCTGCACTTGAAGCACCTGCACCGCTCACACCATCCGAACCGGCGGACACATCGCCTCGCGCCTCACAAGGGCCACGATCGTAGCCATTTTCTGCATGGCCAGAACAAGGATCACGGAACGTGATTCCCTTGCGAGACAGCATGGTTGACGTACAGTCACCCCAACAAGCGCTTCGGGCATATTCCAGCGCGAAGGAGTACGCGTGCGGCATACTGTGCGACGCTCGCCACGGGGAGTCGAACAGGCAGGTACGGGGGTCCGCACTGCCCCGCGAGCGGCGCGCATCGCCGGGTCCGGCGCGGCCTCGGGGGCAACACCGGGATGGCTCAGCCTCAGAACCACTCGCATCCCACACAAGGTACCGGAGCCCGGCGCCGACTCCAGGCCGTGACAAGTCACGCCTAGGACACAACCAGGTCTCGACACTCCGTGATCCCGGTTTGCCACGATCCGCGACATCCAGCCCCGTTCTTCCCGTGACACCCCAGGACAGCGGCCTGCTACGCCTCGGCGACCATCAGATCGTCCGCCAGCTCTTCCTCACTTTGCGTAGTGCCACCGGCACGATACGTCCGCGTCCACGCCCTCTTCAGGTGCAGATGGACGTCGGACTCCCAGGTGAAGCCCATGCCGCCGTGCACCTGCAGACAGTCGCGGGCACCGCGCACGGCGGCCTCGTCGGCGAGCAGACGGGCCGCCGCGACATCCGCCGGGTCGCCGGTGACCGAGGCGGCATAGACGGCCGCGCGGGCCACCTCGACCCGCGCGAGCATGCCCGCGCACAGATGCTGCACCGCCTGGAAGGCGCCGATGGGCTGCCCGAACTGTTCGCGTGTCCGGGCGTGTTGCACGGCGGTCTCGCAGGTTCGGGCGGCGCTGCCGAGCTGTTCGGCGGCGGTGAGGAGCGAGACGAGCAGCCTGTCCGGCGCCGGGGCCGTCCCGGGTGCGCCGCGCCCGGCCGGCCGGCCGTCGGTCACGGGCAGCCGGTGCAGGGGCGTCAGCGGGTCCACCGAGTCCAGCCGCTCGGCCCCCGTGGCGTCGCCCCGTACGACATCGGCCTCGTCCAGCCATTCCACGAGCCCCCCGTCGGCGGACGTCACGACGACGTCCCCGGCGGCCGCTCCGGGCACGGCGCCCGCGGCGAGATGGGTGGAGATCAGCGGTCCCGGCAGCAGGACCCGTCCCGCCTCCTCGAAGGCCAGCACGGCCTCCGGGAGGCCCTGCCCGACGCCGCCCTCGGCCTCGGGCAGACGCAGTGCGAAGAACCCCGCGGCGCCCAGCTCGCGCCACAGCTCCCGGTCGAGCACCCGGGCGCCCCCCGGACGCCTCCCACGCACCCCTTCGATCCCGCCCTTCCCCTGTGTCCCGCCTTTCCCCTCTGCTCTGCCGGTCTCTTCTGCCCTGCCGGTCCCTCCTGTCCCGCCGGTCTCCTCCGTCCCGCCCGCCGCGCCCTTCCCGTCCGCCCGGTCGACGGCCGCGCGCAGCGCCTCCCGCCCGAACCGGCCTTCGAGCAGTTCGCGTACGCCCTGCCGCAGAGCCCTTTGATCATCCGTCAGCCGGAAGTCCACCGGTCGAACTCACCTCCCCCTGGGAAGGCCGAGGATCCGCTCGGCCACGATGTTCCGCTGGATCTGCGAGGTGCCGGCCGCGATCGTGTACGACAGGGACGAGAGCCGGTCCAGCGTCCACTCCCGTCCCAGGTCCAGGGCCTCGGGGCCGAGAACCTCCGCGGCGGCTTCGAACAGCTCCTGACGGGCGTGCGAATAGCTCAGCTTGAAGACCGAACCGCCGACGCCGGGCACACCCCTGGTGCTCTGCGCCTCGCTGACGTTCCACTGGGTGAGCCGCCACAGCGCGCGGAACTCGGCGTTCAGCCTGCCGAGCCGGCGGCGCAGGACGGCGTCGTCCCAGCGGCCGTTCTTGCGCGCCTCCCGCGCCACCTCGTACAGGACGCGGCGGCAGGCGACGACTTCGCCGACGAAGGCGGTGCCGCGCTCGTAGGAGAGCGTCACCATGGTCACGCGCCAGCCGTCGTTCTCGGCGCCGACCCGGTTGGCGACCGGGACGCGCACCTCGTCGAGGAAGACCTCCGCGAACTCGGTGGAACCCGCGAGCGTCCGCAGCGGGCGGACGGTGATGCCGGGCGCGTCCATCGGCATCGCGAGCCAGGTGATGCCCCGGTGCTTGCGCGCGGCGGGGTCCGTCCGCACCAGCAGCTCGCACCAGTCGGCCACCTCGGCGTGGGAGGTCCAGATCTTGGACCCGCTGACGACGTAGTCGTCGCCGTCGCGCCACGCGCGCGTGCGCAGCGACGCGAGGTCGGAGCCGGCGTCCGGTTCACTGAAGCCCTGGCACCAGACCTCGTCGCCGCGCAGCACGGGCGGCAGCCAGCGCGCCCGCTGCTCCGCGCTCCCCTCGGAGGCGATGGTCGGTCCGGCGTGCAGCAGCCCGACGAAGTTGGCCCCCACATAGGGGGCGCCCGCCTTCTCGGTCTCCTCCAGGTAGATGAGGTGCTGCGTCGGCGTGGCCCCCCGGCCGCCCGCGTCGACGGGCCAGTGCAGGCCCGCGTACCCGGCGTCGTACAGCATCCGCTGCCAGCCGAGGTCGTACGCCCGCCTGGCGGGCCAGTCGCGGGGGGACGGTTTCGGCGGCAGCGCCGGCAGGGCCGAGGCGAGCCAGGTCCGCAGGCGCCCGCGGAACTCCTCCTCCTCGGGGGTGTACGTCAGGTCCACTACAGGTCCAGGTCCAGCATGCGGATGGCGTTGCCCCGCATGAGCTTGTGGACGGTCTCGTCGTCGAGGCCCTTCACGTGGTCGAGGGCGACCTCCTTGGTGTGCGGGAAGGTCGAGTCGACGTGCGGGTAGTCGGTCTCGAAGGTGGCGTTGTCGCGGCCCACCACGTCGAGGGACGCCACTCCGTGCTTGTCGCGGAAGAAGCAGCAGAAGATCTGGCGGTAGTAGTACGTCGACGGGGGCTCCGGGATCAGGTCCCTGACCCCGCCCCACGCGCGGTGCTCCGACCAGACGTCGTCCGCGCGTTCCAGGGCGTACGGGATCCAGCCCATCTGGCCCTCGGAGTAGGCGAGTTTGAGGCGCGGGAACTTCACCAGGACGCCGCTGAACAGGAAGTCCATCATGGAGGCCATCGCGTTGTTGAAGGACAGCGAGGCCTGGACGGCGGGGGGCGCGTCGGGGGACGCGGCGGGCATCTGGGAGGACGAGCCGATGTGCATGTTCACGACCGTCCCGGTCTCCTGGCAGACCGCGAAGAACGGGTCCCAGTGACCGGAGTGGATGGAGGGCAGCCCCAGATACGTGGGGATCTCCGAGAAGGTGACGGCCTTCACGCCCCGGGCCGCGTTGCGGCGGATCTCGGCGACCGCGAGGTCGATGTCCCACAGGGGGATGAGGCACAGCGGGATCAGCCGGCCGCCGCTGTCGCCGCACCACTCCTCGACCATCCAGTCGTTGTACGCCCGCACACAGGCCAGGGCCACTTCCTTGTCGTGGGCCTCGGCGAAGGTCTGGCCGCAGAAGCGCGGGAAGGTGGGAAAGCAGAGGCTGGCCTCGACATGGTTGAGATCCATGTCCTTGAGCCGCTCGACGGGGTCCCAGCAGCCGCGCCGCATCTCCGCGCGGGTGATGCCCTCCAGCGTCATCTCGTCGCGGTCGAAGCCGACGGCGGCGATGTTGCGCTTGTACGGGAACTTGAGGTCCTCGTAGATCCACCAGTCGGTCGGCGGGCCGTCCGGATCCATGGTGATCTGGTACTTGCCGGCGACGTAGGCGAGTTCACCGATGCCGGCGGTCAGCGGCCTCGGTCCCCGGTCGTGGTACTTCCGCGGCAGCCAGGTCTCGAAGAGGTGCGCGGGCTCGATCACATGGTCGTCGACGCTGATGATGCGGGGCAGTTCGGTCATGGTCCCCTCCGCCTGGCGTACGTTTCTGATGACCCGTCAGATTCAATTCCACCAGCAGGCTAGCCCCGCGCCTATGGACCGACAAGGCGCCGAGCCCTACGCTCTGCCACGATCTGACTGTCCGTCAGCTATTGGGTCGAAGAGAACGACCACAGGGGGTCGAAGTGAACGACACCGCACACGCCCTGAGTTCCGCGCGCACGCTGTGGGAACTGGTCGACCGCCGGGCCGGCCTCACCCCCGACCGGCCCGTCCTGCTCCAGGGCGACCGCTCCCTGACCTTCGGCGAGCTGCGCGACCGCGCCGAGCGGGTGGCGGCGGGCCTCCACGACAAGGGCGTACGGCCGGGCACGGTGGTCGCCTGGCAGTTGCCCACCCGGATCGAGACCGCCCTGCTGTCCTTCGCGCTGGCCCGTATCGGCGCCGTGCAGTCGCCGGTCATCCCCTTCTACCGCGACCGCGAGGTCGGCTTCGCGCTGCGGGAGTCGAAGGCCGAGTACGTCGCCGTCCCGGGCGAGTGGCGCGGCTTCGACCACACCGCGATGGCCCACCGGCTCGACGCGAAGAACGTCTTCGAGGTGTACGACACGCTGCCCGACGGCGATCCCGCCGTCCTTCCGCCCCCGCCCGCCGACGGGACCTCCGTCCGCTGGATCTACTGGACCTCGGGCACCACTTCCGACCCCAAGGGCGTGCTGCACACCGACCGTTCACTGATCGCGGGCGGCTCCTGCCTCGCCCACGCGTTGCGGCTGTCCGAGGGCGACGTCGGCTCGATGGCCTTCCCGTACGCGCACATCGCCGGTCCCGACTACACGGTGATGCTGCTGCTGTACGGCTTCCCGGCCGTGATGTTCGAGCACTTCGCGCTGCCCGCCGCCCTGGAGGAGTACCGCAGGCACGGCGTGACGGTGGCGGGCGGGTCGACCGCGTTCTACTCGATGTTCCTCGCCGAACAGCGCAAGCGGCCCGGGGAGCCGGTCATTCCCACGCTGCGGCTGCTCGCGGGCGGCGGGGCCCCGAAGCCGCCCGAGGTCTATCACTCGGTCGTCCGGGAGATGGGCGTGCAGCTCACCCACGGGTACGGGATGACCGAGGTCCCGATGATCACGATGGGCGCACCGGACGACACGGCCGAGAACCTGGCCACCACGGAGGGCAGGCCCCCCGAGGGCATGGAGATACGGATCGTGGACGCGGCGGGCGCCGACCGGCCGTGCGGGGCCGACGGTGACGTGCGGCTGAGGGGGGAGGCCGTGTGCCAGGGATATCTGGACCCGGCGCAGACCGCGGAGGCGTTCGACGGGGACGGGTTCCTGATCACCGGGGACGTGGGGCATCTGACCGGGAGCGGTCACCTCGTCCTGACCGGCCGGGTGAAGGACATCATCATCCGCAAGGGCGAGAACATCTCCGCGAAGGAGATCGAGGATCTGCTGCACCGGCACCCGGCGGTCGGCGACGCCGCCGTGATCGGACTGCCCGACGCCGAGCGCGGGGAGCGCGTGTGCGCGGTGGTGGAGCAGCCGCCGGACGCGCCGGAGCTGACGCTGGCCGCGGTGACGTCGTACCTGCGCGGGGAAGGGCTGTCCGTGCACAAGCTGCCGGAGCAACTGGAGGTCGTGGACGCCCTTCCGCGCAACGAGACGCTGCGGAAGGTGCTCAAGTACCGGCTCAGGGAGCGCTTCTCGGGGTGATCCCCCCGCGCCGGACCGCTCGGGCCACCCGAGCCGCTGGGGCTGGTCCGGGTGGACCGGCTACTGCGGCCGCACCGGGTGGGCTGGGTGGTGCGGCTACTCCGGCTGGTCCGGCACCGTGAAGTAGCGGGCGAACCCGCTCACGATCTCCGTCTCGCCGATCCGCCCGTCGGCGTCCGAGTCCAGGGCGGCCGCCACGCCGGCGGCGACGCTCTCGCCCACTCCCAGCGCCCTGAGGACGCGCGTGACCTCCCCGACCGTGGCCGCGCCGGCCCGTTCGGTGTCCGCCACGGCGAGGGCCGCGTGCAGGAAGGGACGGGCGATCTCGGCGAACCGCTCGGGGTTGTCGCGCAGCCGCTTCACGGCGCCGCTCACGAACTCCTCGCGCGTGATCCGCTGGTCGCCGTCACGGTCCGCTATCCCGGCCATGCCCTGCCAGAACGCCTCGGCCCCGATGTAGAGGGCCTGGCCCCTGTCCGACCGTGCGGTCGTGCCGAACTCGGCGAGCACGGACTTGGCCGCGGCGCTGAAGTCCTCCCGGTCGATGTAGCCGTTGCCGTCCTGGTCGAAGCCGGCGAACCGGGCGGCGATCCTGCGCTCGTACTCGGAACTGACCATGGTGTTGTCGGACCGCCTCACTACTCAGCCGGCCTCGGCCGGACTGCGGTTCATCTGGGACGGAGCGTACGACGACCGAACCGTCCGGGGTGCCGGAAAGCGACGGTTGTACCAAGACCGCAAGAATTCCGAGACACGAGAAAGGGACCGGGACGGGACCGGAAAAGGACCGGAACGGGGCGGGCGGGGGCGCGACGGGGCGGGAAGCGGCCGTCGCCGGGGCCGTCGAACCGAGCGGTCGTGACCGGGCCCTCAGGCCGACAGCGGGCGGGACTCCTCGTCCGTGGCCGCGCCGACGTCCGGGTACACGTCGAACAGCCGGCGCACGCCGAGGGCCCCGAGGACGCGGTTGACATGGGAGCCGTCGACCGCGCCCCGCGCGGGCAGTATCAGGCGCAGACGCCCGCGGCAGGAGCGCATGAGGCGACGGGCCGCGATCAGGACGCCGACGCCGCTGGAGTCGCAGAACACGACCTCGGACAGGTCCAGGACGATGCTGTGCCGGCCCGCGGCCACCACGTCGTGGACGCTCTGCCGCAGCCCCGGCGACGTCACGAGATCGAGTTCGCCCGACACCCGCAGCACGGCCCACTCGCCGTCGGTCACGTCGGTCACGTGCGTCACTTCGAGCGTCACCGCCACGCCTTTCGCTCGCCTCGCCCAGCAGAAACGGAAGCACTCCGTACGCTTCCTTCCAGCGCGGCTGCCCCGCCGTAGTTCCATGAAACACGGATCCCGCCAGGAAGAAACGTCTGTCTACGGTCGAAAGTGCTTCACGAGGGTTCTCTTTCGGTCGCATACGGCCAGTTACGGTCAGGCACGGGGGCGGAAGTGGCGCGCCTCTACCATCCACCGCCCGCCCAGGGGCGCACATTGACGCAAAGGGGCGTGCGTCGCCGGACGTGCCGACTACATTCAGGACAGCGGATGCGCACAGGCTGGACGGCAGCACCGCATGGCTGGACAGCGACAGGGGACACGACCGGCACACAGGCCGGACGCAGGGACGGGCGCCGGGCACGACCAGGGGTGAGGGGGCCGTATGGCGACGCAGGACGCACCGCCCCGCTGGGACCGCAAGATGCAGCAGCGGCTCTCGCGCGGGGAGGCCGCCGCACTCGGCGAGCTCTACGACCGGTTCGCCTCGCTCGTGCACGGTCTCGCCCATCGCGTGCTCGGGGACGAGCGGGCCGCCGACGGGATCACCCGCGAGGTCTTCACCCACGTCTGGGAGAACCCCGACGCGTACGACCCGAAGCAGGGTCCGCTGCGTTCCTGGGTCGCCACCCTGACCCACCGCCTGGCCGTGCAGCGCCTGCGCACGACCGAGGCCGCCGCCCTCGCCCTCGGAGGCGACGGCACCGCCGAGGAGCTGGAGCGCAAGGTGCGCAGCGCGTCCGTCGCCGCCCGCGCGGACTACATCGTCACGTCCATGCCCACCCCACTGCGGACCGCCCTGGAACTGGCGTACTTCCAGCGCCGCGACTACCGCCAGGCGGCCGCCGACCTCGGCGTCACCGAGGACGAGGCCCGCCGCCGGCTGCGCCTCGGCCTCCAGTTGCTGTCCACCGCCCATGACGCCGGGCCGGCCGGCACACCGCCGGAACCCGGGGGTGCGCGGTGAGCGAGGAACCTGGCCGGTTCCCGTCGCCCGACGACGGGGAGGGCCGCGCGGGCGGGTACGAGGACGGTCACAGGGACGGGCACGGGACCACGGACGAGAACGAGGACGGGCACAGCGGCATGCACGAGGACGGGCACGAGGACGCCGACGGCGGTGGCGCCGGGCCGCTGCCGGGCGGGCCGCCACGCATACCGCCGCCCCGCACCTCCGTGGAGGACACCGGGCTGCCGCTGCCCGAACCGGCCGGCACCGACCGTCCGGCACCGCCGGTCCTCGAACACCGGGTCCTGAAGTCGCTGCTGGGGGCCTGGGCCCTGGCCGCCTGCTCGGCGGACGAGACGACTGCCGTCGAGGACCACCTCGGGCACTGCGGCTCGTGCGCGGAGGAGGCGCTGCGGCTGCGCGAGGCGGTCGGGCTGCTGCACCCGGCGGAGAGCCTCGACCTCGACCCGGCGCTGCGCACCCGCGTCCTGACGAACTGCCTGGACCGGCGCCCGCCGCGCATCCCGGTACCCGAGTGGGCCGCTCCGTACGACGCGGAGACCGCCCGTCTCGACGCCCTGCTCCAGGACATCGGCGGCTCCGAATGGCACGCGCCCGTGCGGCTGCGCTGGTTCGAGGGCGACGGACCCGTGAGCCGTCGTACGACCGTCGCCGGGGTCATCGCCCATCTGCTGAGCGTCGACGGACTGGTCGCCGTCGCACTGGGGCTGGACGACCCCGTCGGCACGGCCGGAGAGGAGCGCCCGACCCCGCAGGAGCGCACCGAAGCGTACTGGCGTTCCTCGCGCGTCCCGCCCACCCGGTCCGTGCGCGTCCCCTGGCGGGAACAGAGCCACCGCATCGTCCGGAGCGTGTCGTTCGTGGAGGAGGGCGTCCCCGCCGCGGGCGGGGTCGCGGGCGGGGAGGCCTCCGGGCGGCTCACCGTGGCGTACGGCGGTTTCGAGCTGCCGCTCAGCGACTCGATGCTGGACCGGGCCTTCGAGTGCTGGGTGCACGCTGGGGACATCGCCGACGCGGTGGACTACCCGTACGAGCCGCCCGCTCCCCGGCATCTGCACCGGATGATCGACCTGGCCGCGCGGATGCTGCCCGTCTCCCTCGCCGAGCGGCGCCGGGCCGGGCTGTCGGCCCGGTCGGTCCGGCATCTCGTCACGGCCGGCGCTCCGGGACGCAGTCTGCGCCTGGAGATCGAGGGCTCCGGGGGCGGTGAGTGGCTCATCCCGCTCGACTCGCCCGGCGCCGTCGGCTCCGCCGACCACGAGGTGGCCCATGTCGCGCTGGACGGGGTGGAGTTCTGCCGCCTGGCCGCGGGCCATGTCTCCCCGGAGGAGGCGGCCGCCGGACAGGACGGCGACCGCGACGTCATCAGGGACGTCCTGTCCGCGGCGGCTTCGCTGAGCCGGATGTGATCCGGCCGCCCGGAAGTCGGGCGGGCCCGATCGCGAGGCGGCCGGAACGCCGAGCGGCCCGGCGGTCAGGCAGCCCGGAAGTCAGGCGAAGACGACCGTGCGGCGTCCGTTGCGCAGGATGCGGCGCTCCGCGTGCCACTTCACGGCGCGGGCGAGCGCCTGGCACTCCACGTCACGGCCGATGGCGACGAGCTGGTCGGGGGTGACGTCGTGGCCGACCCGCTCGACCTCCTGCTCGATGATCGGGCCCTCGTCGAGGTCGGCGGTGACGTAGTGCGCCGTGGCGCCGATGAGCTTGACCCCGCGAGCGTGTGCCTGGTGATACGGCTTGGCGCCCTTGAAGCTCGGCAGGAAGGAGTGATGGATGTTGATGATGCGTCCGCTGAGCTGCTTGCACAGGTCGTCCGAGAGGACCTGCATGTAGCGGGCGAGGACGACCAGCTCGACGCCCTTCTCGCGCACCAGCTCCAGCAACTGCGCCTCGGCGTCGGCCTTCGTGTCCTTCGTCACCGCGATGTGGTGGAAGGGAACGTCGTACGACCCCACCAGCTCCGCGAAGTCGGTGTGGTTGGAGACCACGGCGGCGATGTCGACGGGCAGAGCGCCGATCCGCGCGCGGAAGAGCAGGTCGTTCAGGCAGTGGCCGAACTTGCTGACCATGAGGACGACCCGCATCCGGTCCTCGGCCCGGTGGATCTGCCACTCCATGTGGAAGGCGTCGCCGATCGCTGTGAAACTCGCACGCAGTTTCTCCACAGTCACCGGGGACTCGGCGGAGAAGTGGACGCGCATGAAGAACAGACCCGTGTCGTGGTCGCCGAACTGCTGGCTGTCCTCGATGTTGCAGCCGGTCATGAACAAGTAGCTCGACACGGCGTGCACGATGCCCTGCTTGTCGGGGCAGGACAGCGTCAGGACGTACTGCTCGGCGGACGGCACGGTCTCGCGGACGGACGGCTCATTCATGCGGGACAGGCTTTCATACCAGGCACCCGCGCAGGAGGGCCGTCCCGCCACGCGGACGCCGCACGGGCCCCGCGCCGACGGTGTCGGAACGCCGCGCGGGACCTACGCCGACCGCGTCAGAATGCGCAGGACCTCCAGGGTGCGCGGAGGCGCGTCCGGGTCCTCTCCGTCGCTCGACGCCAGCCGTACGTGCGCGGCGCGCGCGGCCTGCAGGGCGTCCGGCCAGCCCTGGTGGTCGAGATAGGCGGAGACCGGCGCGTCGGGTCCGACCTGGTGCATGATCCGCAGGACCCGCAGGACGGCACTGTCCACGAGGGCCGCCTCCTGGGAGTCCCGGAAGATCGTGCCGACGTATTTCTCGGCCGACCAGTTGTCCAGCCAGGTGTCCTCGACCAGGCGGTACACGGCGTCGGTGACGTCGCCGTATCCGTCGACGCCGGCGAGCCAGACGTCTCTCTGGAACGCGGGGTCGGAAAGCATGTGCAGCGCGGAGCGCACATTGCTGCGCCAGCGCCACCAGGGCATGTCGTTCAGTGGCATGCCGCCCATGGTGGATGAGCGACGGCCGCGGCGGGAAGAGTTCTCCGAGTCTTGCACGGTCATCGATCGTACGTTCCTTGTGAAAAACAGTTCATCGCCCCCTGTAATTCACCTCTGCGTCACCTGGTGTCGACCGCGGGTCACACAAATATTTTTCGTGTGACGGAATCGTGCGTGCCCATGACCGGTAGGCGACGCACTCGCACCATCTCCCCCACCCCGCCCCGGCCCCGCAAGGCCAAGCTGCTGTACGCGAGCGCTCTCGTAGCGTGCGCGTCGGTCGCCGTCGGATGCGGGGTCATCCCTGGTGCCACGGGGGGCTCCGGGGATGGCCCCGTGAAGGTGATGACCTGGGCCCCCGAGAAGACCAACGCGACGAACAAGCCCGGAATGCCGGCCCTGGCGAAGGCCTACGCACGCTGGGTCAACGCCCACGGCGGCATCAACGGCCGTCGTCTTGAGGTCCTCACCTGCAACGACCACAACGACTCGGTCGACGCCGCGCACTGCGCCGAGCGGGCCGCCGACGAGGACGTCGTCGCGGTCGTGGGCTCCTACAGCCAGCACAGCCGGGCGTTCCTCGCCCCGCTGGAGAGCGCGGGCATCCCCTACATCGGGGGCTTCGGGGTCACCGACGACGAGTTCACCAGCCCCGTCTCCTACCCCGTCAACGGCGGTCAGGGAGTCCTGCTGGCGGGCCTCGGCGAGCAGCTCGGCAAGAACTGCGGCCCTGTCTCGCTCATACGCCCCGACACCATCGCCGGTGACGAGCTGCCGGTGCTGCTCGACTCCGGCCTGAAGGCGCTGGGCCACTCCAGGGCCGCGGACCAGCGGGCGGCCGAGGACGCCACCGAGTACTCCCTGCCGACCCAGCAGGCGCTCAAGCACGCGACGTCCGACCCGAGCAGGCCGGGCTGTGTGGTCCCCGCGCTCGGCGACCGCACGAACACCTTCATGGACTCCTTCCGGCGCGACGCCGAGGACTTCCCGAAGGTGCACACCGGTACGGTCATCGGCAACGTCGACCAGTCGCTCATCGACGCCACCGGCGGCAAGTCGGGCCCCTACGAGGGTTCGTACGTCACCGGCTGGTACCCGACCTCCGACGACTCGCGCTGGAACCCGATGCGCGCGGTGATCAAGGAACAGGCCTTCGGCGACAACCGGATCGACCCCGCCGACGCCGGGGTGCAGACCACCTGGATCGCCTACACCGTGCTGAAGAAGGCCATCGAGTCCCTCGGTGCGGGAGAGGTCTCGCCCCTCACCCTCCGGCGCGAACTCGACAACGGCCTCAAGGTGGAAACGGGCGGGCTCACCCCGACGCTGAGCTGGCGCTTCGACGCGGACAGCACCGCCGCCGACTTCCCGCGCCTGGTCAACGCCGACGTCACGTTCCAGGCCGTCCGCGGCGGTCAGCTCACCTCGCAGCGCAAGGGGTTCGTCAACATGACGAAGACCCTCGCCGGGGAGGACTAGCCGGCCGGAGGCGGGACACCGCTCACGACGAAAGCCCGGCCCCCTCGCCGTTCGGTGCGGGGGCCGGGCTTTCGTGCGTGGTCGGAGCCGGTCTACGCGGCCGGAGCCGGTCTACGCGGTCAGAGCTGGGTGCGGGCCCGCTGCGTCAGGCCGTACTTCGACGCGATGGAGTTCCACAGCGTCGCGGCCTGCCCCTTCTGCGCGGAGGCCGTGCCGCTGGCCCGGTCGCCCGCCTGGGTCTGCCCGGTGGTGCGGGCATGGCCCTTGCGGCAGCCCTTCTTGTCGTTCTTGACCTGGTCGGCCCAGGCCGCGTAGTGGTTGTCGGCCGCGGCGGAGGCCTTCCAGCCGCTGTTGAGGGCGGCGCTCAGCTCGTCGTGGTTCGGCAGCTTGTCGACCGAGAGGCCGGCGAGCCGGGTGACCAGCTCGCCGCGCTGCTTGGCCGCGTCCCGCAGATCACCGGCCGCCTGGTCGAGGTCGCCGCACGCCTTCACGTTCGCCACGGCGTTGATCACCGAGTCGCGGCTGCTGGCGCTGTCCGCGAGAAGCTTGTCCAGTTCGACGGCCTGCGCCTTCACCGGATCGGCACCGGCGGGCGCCGACGAACCCGCCGTCGCGGGCGCGGTCGCGGCCACCGTCTTGCCGGTGTCGTCCTTGCCGTCGTCGCCACCGCCGCCACCGCTGAGCAGGGCACCGGCGCCCACACCGAGCACGATGATGCCGACGCCGACCGCCGCGATCAGCGGGACGCGCGAGCCGCTGCGGCCACCGCCGCCCCCGTCACCGCCGGACTGACCGCCACGCCGCCCGGCGGCACGTCCGCCGCCGGGAACCGGCTGGGCGCCGTACCGGTCACCCGGCCCGTAAGGGTCCTGCGGGCCGTACGGATCCTGCGGGCCGCCCGCGTCGATACGGGGCAGCATCTGCGTCGCCCCGGCCACCTCTGGCTCGCTGCGGAAGAGATTGTCGAACTCCGCCGGGGGCTGCCGCTCCTCGGGCGCGCCGGAGGACATCCCGTAGGACCCCGAGGGCTGCGCGGGGACGGGCGGGATGTACTGCGTGGCGTCGGCGTCCGAGCCGCCCCGCGCGGTCTGCCCCGGGTAGTGCGGGATGCCGGCCGCGACCTCCGGCGGCAGGGCGCCCGGCCCGACCGGCGGGATGAACTGGGTGGCGCCCTCGTCCGCGGCGGGGACCGGCGGTATGAACTGCGTCGCCCCGTCGTCGGCACCCGGGGCGGCCGGTATGTACGGAATGTACTGGGTGGCGCCGTCCTCGCCGCCGGACGGGAGCTGGGTCCCGTGGCCGGCGTGCCCGCCCTGCTGCTCCTGGATCCCGTAGGCGCCATAGCCGTCGTATCCCGGGGCGCCCGAGCCGTGCGCCCCCGGCGCATAGCCGTTCTGGGCGCCGTACGCCGAGGACGGCGCGCTCTCGGGCGGCAGCGGTGCGGAGCCGGATCCGGGCGCGCCGAAGCCGTGCGCCTGCTGTGCGCCGTGCGGGTCCGCCGCCGGCCAGCCCTGGGCCCCGGGAGGCGTGGGGGCACCCCACGACGGATCGGCGTTCGCGGGCGCGCCCCAGCCGTCGGCGGCCTGCGGGGCAGGGGCGGCCGACTGGTCGGGGCCCCACTGCCCACCCCAGGCCGGACCACTGGCCGGGGTCACACGGTCACCCGTCGTGCCCGGCAGCAGGGGTTCGCTACCGTCGGAGGGCAGCACGATGCCTTCGCGCGCGGGCCGCGCCGAGGGCTCCTCGCCCTGTCCACTCTGCGTCACCGGGACTCCTACGAATGGGGGACCTTCGGAATCATCGGCTCACGCTACCGGGTCCCCACAACCCGGTGCCACGCAGCACCTGCGGTGACCGCGGCGCCTTGTGACGCGGGTAACGAAACCGCCCCCGAATGCGCTGTATCTCACTCCCCTCCCCCACAGCGCCCTCGTTTTCCCGGCGTTCACTCCTCTACGGGCCATATGTTCACGGACCCGAGCCCGGAAGATCGCGAAGCGAAATGATCACACCCCGCGCCGGCGTAGGGTCACGCTGCCGCCTGCAGCTCCATGCGCGCCCCGAACTCCCGCACCACGGCCTCGTCCTGGAACGGTGCCAGGCGCTGCTGAAGGTCCTCCAGGTACTCGGCACCGCGGTTGGAGCGGAGTGTGCCGAGGAGTTCGACGGCGCGCAGACCGGTGTGGCAGGCCTGTTCCACCTCGCGCTGCTGGACCTGTGCCGTGGCGAGCAGGACATAGCCGATGGCCCGGCGGCGGGCACGCGACTCGGGAAGACCGGCCAGGGACTCCTCGGCGCACCGCGCGGCGGCCTCGGCCTGGCCGAGGTCCCGGTGACAGTGGGCCAACTCGTCCGCCAGATAGGCCTCGTCGAAGTGCGCGATCCACGTCGGGTCGTCCCCGGAGGCCGCGTCCGCGTTCTCCAGGGCCGTGACGGCCCTCCCGGACGCCACCTGCGCGGCGCGCGCGTCGCCCATGAGCGCGTGCCCGCGCGCCTCGGCGGCGTGGAACATCGACTCCGCCCGCGGTGTCACCCGGCCGCGCGCCCCTTCCTGGGCCGCGCGCGCCAACTGCGCGATCTCGCGCGGGTTGCCGAGCTGGGCGGCCAGATGGCTCATGGACGCGGCGAGGACGTATCCGCCGTAGGCCCGGTCGCCGGCCGCCTGCGCGAGCCGCAGCGCCTGGATGTAGTAGCGCTGGGCGAGCCCGGGCTGGCCGGTGTCGATGGCCATGTAGCCGGCGAGTTCCGTCAACCGGGAGACGGCGGCGAACAGTTCACGTCCGACCGCCTCGCGGTAGGAACCGGCGAGCAGCCCGGAGACCACACTGTTCAGGTAGTGCACGACCACCGGGCGCACATGCCCGCTGCCGTACTGGTGGTCCAGGTCGGTCAGGGCCTGGGTCATCGCGCGGACCGCCGCCACGTCCGAGGGCCCGACGCGCGGGCCCGCCGACCGGGCCACCTGCGAGTCCGGCGAGGAGATCAGCCAGTCGCGGCTCGGCTCGACGAGCGCGGAGGCGGCGACGGACGACCCGGACAGGAAGTCCCGTCGCCCCACGTCGCTGCGCCACAGCTCGCAGACCTGCTCGATCGCGCCCAGTATCGTCGGCGAGAACTGGAGACCCACGCCGGACGCCAGGTTCTTGCCGTTGGCCATGCCGATCTCGTCGATCGTGACCGTCCTGCCGAGCTTGCGGCCGAGCGCCTCGGCGATGATCGCCGGAGCCCGCCCCCGGGGCTGCTGCCCGCGCAGCCAGCGCGCGACCGACGTCTTGTCGTAGCGCAGATCGAGTCCGTGCTCCGCTCCGCACATGTTCACTCGGCGGGCCAGCCCGGCGTTCGAGCAGCCCGCTTCCTGGATGAGTGCCTGGAGCCGTTCGTTCGGCTGCCTGGCGATGAGAGGCCTTGCGGCCATGGCGTACCCCCTGTGGCTGCGGTGCCTGCCCACGCACCGAGTTGACGTGTCCTCACCGGCCGGTGCACCGAAGGAGGCCGGCCAGAAAGATCAATGCCCCGCAGACATGCCGAAGATGCGAGACATGTGAGGATTGCCGGGGTAAGGGCGGTCGCCCGACCCCACCCCTGATTACCCGCTACCGGCTGCCGCTGCCCCCGCGCGCCCCCACACGTGCATCCATGCGCCCCAGCCGGGGAACCGATGCTCCTCCCCCGCGCGCGTGTCCCCGTAACCCTGGGCTGACGCGGAAGTTGAGATCGGCGTGGAAGAGATCATCACAGGAACCGAGTCCGCGCACATTCCCCGGCAGCGTGGCGAATCGCTGCCGGAAACCGCGGTGCGCTATGCCGAGGAACGCCACTGGGACGTGTTCCCGGGCACCTGGCTGGTGACGGCGGGCGGAGTGCAGCTCTGCTCCTGCGGTGAACCCGCCTGTGCCGCGCCCGGCGCGCATCCGGCGCGCGAGGACTGGGCGGCCCAGGCCACGGGCAGCGCGACCGTCGCGCGGCGGTTCTGGTCGGTGCGGCCGGAGGCGTCGATCCTGCTGCCCACGGGGCGTACGTTCGACGCGATCGACGTGCCCGAGACGGCCGGGTTCCTGGCGCTCGCCCGAATGCGGCGGATGGAGCTCACCCTCGGGCCGGTGACGTGCACCCCGGACCGCCGCATGCACTTCTTCGTGCTCCCCGGAGCCGCGGCGAAGGTCCCCGACCTGGTGCGGGCGCTGGGCTGGCCGCCCGCCTCGCTCGATCTGACCGTGCTCGGCGAGGGCGCCTACGTGGCCGCGCCGCCGACCCGGGTCGGATCCCGGGGCGCCGTGCAGTGGGCCTGCCGGCCGACGCCCGCGAACCGCTGGCTGCCGGACGCGGAGGAGCTGATCTCCCCGCTGGCCTACGCCTGCGGACGGGATCGTTAGATCGACCGGGACGCGGAGGGGACCGGTACCGGGCGGCCGGGGGCCCTTAGGGTGCCTGTATGAGCGAGGGAGCGAAGGGCGGCGGCGTGCCCGCCGTGCGTGTGCGGGGGCTCTGGAAGCGGTTCGGTGAGCAGGTCGCCGTGGCCGGGATCGATCTGGAGCTTCCCGCGGGACAGTTCATCGGGCTCGTCGGGCCGAACGGCGCCGGCAAGACCACCACCCTGTCGATGGTGACCGGGCTGCTCAGGCCCGATCAGGGCACGGTCGAGGTCGTCGGTCACGACGTCTGGAGCGACCCGGCGGAGGTGAAGGCCCGGATCGGCGTGCTGCCCGAGGGGCTCCGGCTCTTCGAGCGGCTCTCCGGACGCGAACTGCTCGGCTACACCGGCCGGCTGAGGGGGCTGCCCGGCGCCGAGGTCGACAAGCGCGCCACCCAGCTCCTCGACGTCCTCGACCTCGCGGGCGCCCAGCACAAACTCGTCGTCGACTACTCGACGGGCATGCGCAAGAAGATCGGCCTGGCCTGCGCGCTCCTGCACAACCCCGAAGTCCTCTTCCTGGACGAGCCGTTCGAGGGCGTGGACCCGGTCTCCGCGCAGACCATCCGGGGCGTCCTGGAGCGGTACACCGCGTCCGGCGCCACCGTCGTCTTCTCCTCCCATGTGATGGAGCTGGTCGAGTCGCTGTGCGACTGGGTCGCCGTCATGGCCGCCGGGCGCATCCGCGCGCACGGTCCGCTCGCCGAGGTACGCGGTGGCGCACCCTCGCTCCAGCAGGCCTTCCTGGAACTGGTCGGCGCGCACGGCCGCGGCCCCACGGCCGATCTGGACTGGCTGGGCGGCGGGACGCCCCGATGAGCGCCGGCACCGGCGTCTCCGCCGCGTCGATCACCCCCGTCGTCGTCCGGCTGAAGCTGTCGCTCCTGCGCAACGGCCTGCGGCAGTCCGCCGGGCGGCGGGCCGCGTTCATCGCCTCCACGGTGCTCGTGCTGCTCTTCGCCGCGCTCCAGCTGATCGGCCTGATCGCACTGCGCGGCAACGAGCACGCCACCGCCGTCGGCGTCCTTCTCGTGGCGGTCCTGGCGCTCGGCTGGACGGTGATGCCGCTGTTCTTCCCCAGCGGCGACGAGACACTCGATCCGACGCGGCTCGTGATGCTGCCGCTGCGGCCGCGGCCGCTCGTCCGGGCGCTGCTGGCGGCCTCCCTGGTCGGTATCGGGCCGCTCTTCACGTTCTGCCTGCTGCTCGGTTCGGTGATCGCGGTCGCGCACGGGGCGGCCGCGTACGCGACGGCGGTGGTCGCCCTCGTACTCGCCCTGCTGGTCTGCGTGGCCCTCGCGCGGGCCGTCGCGGCCGCCAACATCCGGCTGCTGTCCAGCCGCAAGGGCCGCGATCTGGCGGTGCTCAGCGGACTGGTCGTCGCGGTCGGCGCCCAGCTCGTCAACTTCGGCGCGCAGCGGCTCGGTTCGGCGGGCGGGCTGTCGGCACTGGACCCGGTGACGGACGTGCTGCGCTGGATCCCGCCCGCGTCGGCGATCGGTGCCGTGGACTCGGTGAGCGACGGGGCGTACGGGGCAGGAACGGTCCAGCTCGCGCTGTGCGCGGCCGCCTTGGCGGGGCTGCTGGCGCTCTGGTCCCGTCATCTGACGCGGCTGATGACCTCGCCCGACGGGTCCACGCTCCAGGCCGCGGAACCCGCCGCCAAGGAGCGCGGCCCTTCGGGGCTCGCCCGGCTGCTGCCGGCCGGACGCACCGGCACGGTCATGGAGCGCAGCCTGCGGTACGTGTGGCGCGATCCGAAGACCAAGGCCGCCTGGGTGACCTCGCTGGCCATCGGGCTGATCGTGCCGGTGTTCAACGCGCTCCAGGGCACCGGCTCGGTGTATTTCGCGTGCTTCGCGGCCGGGATGCTCGGGATCCAGATGTACAACCAGTTCGGGCAGGACACGTCCGCGTTCTGGATGGTGGCGCTGACGATTTCCTCGACCCGCGACGCGTACGTCGAACTGCGCGGGCGGGCGCTGGCCCTGCTGTTGATCACCCTGCCGTACGCGACGCTCGTGACCACCGTGACGACCGGACTGCTCGGCGCGTGGGGGAAGCTGCCCGAGGTGCTCGGCCTGTCCTTCGCGCTGCTCGGCGCGATGCTGGCGACCGGCGCCTGGTCCTCGGCGCGCTTCCCGTACTCCATCCCCCAGGAGGGCTACAAGAACGTGGCGCCCGGTCAGGCCGGTCTCGCCTGGATCGCGATCTTCGGCGGTCTGATCTCGGCCGCCCTGCTCGCCTCTCCCGTCATCGCCCTGACGATCTGGCTGAACGTGAGCGCCGACGGCGACCGCTGGACCTGGCTGCTGCTGCCCGTGGGCGCCGTCTACGGGGCGCTGATCACGCTGCTGGGGCTCAAGCTCGCGGCGCCCCGGACGGCGGGGCGGCTGCCGGAGATCCTGACGGCGGTCAGCAAGGGGTGAACGGGCGGGCAGCCACCGGTGCTCGTGCGGCGTTGCGGTGCGCGTCCCCCTGAGAGGTGAGCTGAGCGGCCGGGACGGCACACCGCGCCGCAGCACTATTGGGCACCGCACATGAACGGAATATGAAGATCCAGTGAAGCTTTGTGATCACCTTGTGACGCGTCCGGACGGCGCCGGCACTAGCCGGTGAGCACTCCGTCCAGGAACGGCTCGATCGCGGCGCGCCATGCCTCGGGCTGGTCGTAGTGCACGAGGTGGCCGGCGTCCGCGACCTCGGCGTACTGGCCGCGCGGCAGGACCCGGACCATCTCCTGGGACTCGGCCCGGCCGAGTTCGCCGTCGAGGCCGCGGACGACCAGGGCGGGGCACCGGACCTGGGCGAGCTCCTCCCAGTGGGCGTCGTACACCCATGTCTGGCGGGACTTGAGCATCTGTTCGGGTTCGAAGACGGGGCGCCAGCCGTCGGACGACTCGTGCATCACCTCGGCGTAGAACTCGCCGCGGGAGGGATGTGGGCGCTCCACCCAGGGATCGTCCTCGCCGAACCACTTCCGTACGTCGGCGAGTGTGGCGAAGGGGACGGGCCAGGCCTTGAACCAATCCTCCCATTCACGCTGGGAGGCGGAGCCGAGCGCCGAGGCCCGCATGTCGCAGATGATCAGGGCCCGGACGAGATCGGGGCGCTTGGCGGCGAGCTGCCAGCCGGTCAGCGCGCCCATCGCGTGGCCGACGACGACGGCCGGTCCGAGGCCGAGCTGGTCGAGGGCGGCTTCGGCGTCCTCGACGTAGGCCTCGCGGGTGTACGCGGCCTCCGGGGCCTTGTCGCTCTGGCCGTGACCGCGCTGGTCGAGGGCGATGGCGCGGTGCCGCTCGGAGAGCCAGCGGGCGGTGGACGCCCAGTGCGAGGCGCGGCCCATGAGGCCGTGCAGTAACAGCACGCCGGGCGCCTCGGACGCCTTCGGCTGGTCATTCTTGGGAGGGTCGGCGTACTCCCATGCGGCAAGGCGTACACCGCCCGCTCCTGTCACGTCGATGCGCCGCACCATCGGTAATGGCACCCCCCTGGCTCGCTCGGACCCGCTCGCTCCCGCTCTTCCCGGCCGGTCCACTCGTACCGCTTTCTGCCGCTCTTCCGTGTGCGGGTCGATGCCCTCGCGCACTCCGCCACATCGCCACGTTATCGAATGGGGATTCGAAACTGGCCTTTCCGGCCGCAACACCCCTCGTTCGAGTGACCGCCCACCAGGATTGACCGTCGTCGCCCGGGGGAGATCTCCTGCGGGAGGCGGACCGCTCGGGGAAAACGGTCCGAAGGGAATGACCCTGGGAGCTCGGGGCTCCGGGTCAGCACAGGGGAGGACAGGCCCCGGCGCCGAAAGGCGAAGATGGCGGAGCCGCTCGACATCGTGTGGTCCCGTGCGCTCCCCGTCGGTGTATCGCCGTCCTAGGTGACGGTGTCGCAGGACGCGGTCG